>NZ_JBZVFG010000045.1:479-31018 GCF_058402785.1 Candidatus Magnetaquiglobus sp. | reverse complement strand
AATGTAGCTAACGGAAATAATCTAAAACTCCATGTCCCGCTGAACCAACACAGAAGATCCGTCCCAGTGCGAGAGAGACGAACCCCGTGGCGGCAAGCGCCCGCATCCCCCAGCCCATGCGGACACCGAACCGCGCACCCCGCTCCCGACGCTTGACACCACGCCATGGCAAAAGGCATGATTCCAATCTGGGCCTGTTGGAGAACGTCCCCCTCCCCCTTCGTGGAGCCCCGTCCGATGCGTTCCACCGGGATCCAGGACACGGGTTGACCCGGACCGCCAACGCATCTTCAACCACGCAGCTTCGGATCACACCATGCAGAGCCTCGAAGGGATCAAACTGGCGATCATCGGTCTCGGTTATGTGGGACTGCCCCTGGCCGTGGAGTTCGGCAAAAAGCGCCCGGTGGTCGGGTTCGACATCAATCCGGCGCGCATCCACGAACTGCGGGCCGGCCACGACAGCACCCTCGAAACCACCCGCGACGATCTGCTGGCCGCCAAACATCTGACCTTTACCACGGAAACCGGGGCGCTTGCCGCCTGCAACGGCTTCATCATCACCGTGCCCACCCCGATCGACGACCACAAGCGTCCCGATCTCACCCCTTTGATCAAGGCCAGCGAAACCGTGGGCCGGGTGCTCAAACCCGGTGATCTGGTCATCTACGAATCGACCGTCTATCCCGGCTGCACCGAAGAGGATTGCGTGCCCATCCTGGAAAAATTCTCCGGATTGCGCTTCAACGTCGATTTCTTCGCCGGCTACTCGCCCGAGCGCATCAATCCCGGCGATCACGCCCATCGCGTCACCAACATCCGCAAGGTGACCTCCGGATCCACCCCCGCCTGCGCCGATCTGGTCGATGCTCTCTACAACGAGATCATCGCGGTCGGCACCCACAAGGCTTCGT
The DNA here is from genome assembly GCF_058402785.1 of Candidatus Magnetaquiglobus sp. Lineage (NCBI taxonomy): Bacteria > Pseudomonadati > Pseudomonadota > Magnetococcia > Magnetococcales > Candidatus Magnetaquicoccaceae > Candidatus Magnetaquiglobus > Candidatus Magnetaquiglobus sp. Next base: position 30,104 of record NZ_JBZVFG010000045.1, on the reverse strand, counting down.
GCATCCGGGTCGCCGAGGCGGCCAAGGTGATCGAAAACACCCAACGGGATGTCAACATCGCCCTGATCAACGAACTGGCGATCCTCTTCAACAAAATGGAGATCGATACCGAAGCCGTGCTCCAGGCCGCAGGCAGCAAATGGAATTTCCTCCCCTTCCGGCCCGGTCTGGTGGGCGGACACTGCATCGGCGTGGATCCCTATTATCTGACCCACAAGGCGCAAAGCGTCGGCCACCATCCGGAGATCATCCTGGCGGGTCGGCGCCTGAACGACGGCATGGGCAGTTATGTGGTGGCCCAGTTCGTGAAAGCCATGACCAAACGCCGTCTCCAGGTGAGCGGCGCGCGGATCCTGGTCATGGGGCTGACCTTCAAGGAGAACTGTCCCGATCTGCGCAACACCCGCGTGGTGGACATCGTGCGCGAGCTGCACGATTACCAGTGCCAGGTCGAGGTGTTCGATCCGTGGGTCTCGAAGGTGGATGCGCATCACGAATACGGCATCGCGCCCATCGCCCATCCGGAACCGCACGCTTACGATGGCATTATCCTTGCTGTGTCTCACCGTCAATTCCAGGAGATGGGCATCGCCACGATTCGCGGTTTCGGCAAGCCGGGACATGTGATCTATGATCTGAAATACCTCTTTGACGCGGACCAGACCGATCTGCGTTTGTAGGCACCGTTCGGATCCCCTGCCACCCCGCTGCCCGCCCGATCTCCCGGCCCGATTCCCTCTCCCCGCCCGCTGATCGGAGTGTGTCCCGATGTCGAAACCCCAGGCCTTCTATCCCTTTTTCCAGGTCGGACGGATCGGCGAAATCGCCATGCGCATTCCCAAGGCGCGCAACCTCTATCCGGAGAGCGAATACGACCTGACCATCCTGCTGCCCGACACCCAGATTCCCACCGCCAACCAGGCGGTCATCGATATCCTCTGCCGAGGGGTTCGGGTCAAGCATGTCGCCAGCGAACAAGAGGCGCGCGCGATTCACCAACAGGCCAAGGCCGAGGATCCGCGTGCCGTCTGGGTCGATCCGGATCCCGCGGCCAACTACATCGAATACCTCAACCGCTTTCACGACCAGCCCCGGAGCTATTTCGCCTCCTTGGGCCGGGAGGATGTGGAAAAAGGGTGGCGGTTGCGCGAAAAACTCGGCATGCCGCGCAATGCCCGGATCGTCACCTGCCATGTGCGCGAGGCCGGCTATCTCGATCACAAGGCCGACATGTCCTATCACGGCTACCGCAACGCCGACATCCAGAACTTCTTTTACGCCCTCATCTATCTGATCAAGCGCGGCTACTGGGTGGTCCGTCTCGGGGATCGCTCCATGCGCCCCTTGAGCGACTTTCCGAACCATTTGATCGACGCCCCCTTCCATCCCGATTACGAGCCGTTCTTCGACCCCTACTTCATTGCCAGCAGCGACTTCTATCTGGGCATGCTCTCCGGACCGAACACCCTGGCCGGCGCCTTCGGCGTGCCGCAACTGCTCACCAACGTCCCGCTCTCCTGCGCCTCGGAGGAGAACGAGGGGGACATGATGATCCCCAAGAAATATTACTCGCACCAGCTGGGACGGATGTTGACCTACGAGGAGATCCTGATGAGCCCGATCCTCGACTTCAACCGGCTCTATCTCTATCAGGAGTCGGAGATCGAGGTGATCGAGAACGCCTCCACCGAAATTTTCGCGGCGGTCTGGGAGATGGAATCGCGGCTCAACGACCGCTATCCGTTCCGCGAGGAGGCGGAACTCTCCCACGCGCGGGTCAAGCAGATCCAGAAAAAAGCCCATCTGTGGCGTCAGCACACCCTCACCCCGGACCACTATCCCCACTACCCCTTCGTGGCCAGCTATCTGCTCAAGGGTCGGCTGAGTCACGAGTTCATCCGCATGCATCCGGGCTATCTGGGACACGATTTCCCGCGTATCGCCTGGGGATTCCATCCGCGCGTCGAGGGGCTTCCGGCACGTCTGGAGGCGTTTCATCGGGAGCGGATGCAGACATCGCTGTAACTTGCATGATGGGGGGAGAACCCCCTCGCCCCCCGACCATGGACCGCCCTTCGGGAACTCCATGGTCACGGAACGTCCCGAATGGGGTGTCAGGGAAGCAACCCGAGCACGACCAGATGGGTGTCCCTGGCATGGGGATCCTCGTGATTGCTCGAATTGCCCACCACGATGATCCGTCCACGCTTCTCCACCATCACCCTGGCCACATGGTCGGTCACCGCGCCGACGGAGACCACCCGCCGCCCTTCGGGACCCAGGCTGGTGTCAGGCCGGCCATCGGCGGAAAAGCGCGCGATGCCGATGGCGTAGAAAGACGGCCCGCCAGGAATCCGCCCCTCCTTGCGCTCACGGTCCACATCCCCGGCCACCAGCACCTTGCCATCCGGCAGCAGCACCGGCGGTGTCTGGGGACGCAGAGGACCGGTGGACAGCATCAGGGTGCCGTCGGTTCCCAAGGCGCCATCCGCGCCGCCATCGGGCAGCAGACGGATGAGGAGCAGTTGATTGGGGGTTGGACGGATCGCGGCGCTGATCAGCACGCCGCCCGTGGGCAGGATCGACACCGTTGGCCGATCGCAGACCCGCTTCTTCTCCATGAGACGAATCACCAGACCCGCCTTGCCAAACCCCTTGTCCAATGCGCCATCCGCGGCATAACGGGCCACCACCAACCCGGAATGGCTCTCATCGGTTCGGATCCCGGTGGCCACGATCTTGCCATCGGCTTGAACCGCGACTCCGGTGATTTCGGCACTGCCGCCCACATCGGTGGCCACCATGCCCTGCTCGCCGAAGCTCGGATCCGGCAATCCCGCCGCAGTGAGGCGCAGCAAAAAGAAGTGCCCCTTGTTGGCGGAGAATCCCACGCCCAGATCCGGTCGTTGCACCTGGATCAGGTGGCTTCCGCCGATGAGGATCTTGCCATCCGGCTGAATCGCCAGGGCGTGCGGAAAGGATCCGCTCCCCGTGGACTGAATGAACACCCCCTGCTCCGCGAACCCCTCGTCCAGGGAACCATCGGGCCGATGCCGGGCCAGGGCCACGCCCTGTTTTTCGTGGCTGAGGTATCCGGGACTGGCCACGACGATGGCGCCATCGTTCATCACCCCGACATCCTTCGGACTGCCCGTGGGGCCGATGCGCGTGGAGACGATCCCACCCGTTCCGAACGTCCCGTCCAGGCTGCCGTCAGGTCGGATGCGGGCCAGACCGATGGTGGACTGGAACTTCTTGTCCGTCAGATGCATCGCCACGACGATCTTCCCGTCCGGCTGGATCAGGCCGTCGATGGTACGGATGTTGCGCGACTCGATGCCGATCTTGAGCAATCCGTCGTGCGCGAACCCCTTGTCCGGTTTGGCGAGCGCATCCACCTCCCCCTTGACGACCACCGCGGTCAAGGAATCCTGACTGACGGGCGGTGGTTCATCGGGGAGTTTCTCCTGCTCCATCAGGTGTTTTTCGATCTTCTGGCTGACCTCCTCACGCAACGGCGCCCATTCGGATGCGGATCGGATGAGTTCGCCTTCCGAAACTCTCTTGTCGTTGAGAGCCGCATCGATCAGACCGGCCCCCTGTTTGCAGACCCACATCGGGGAGATCTCATCCACATAGAGATCCGCGCGTTGCAAGGCGCGTCTGCCGGCCTCGCTGAAGACCTTGCGATTCTGTCGGGAACCGGAGGCCACCTCATGGGCGAATGCCGGGAGCAGTCCGACCCCCTGACGGGCGCTTTTGTCCCGGCAGCGCAGGGCATCGTATTCGGCGCGCGCCATGCCCACCACGAACCACTCCATGGCCTTGGACTTGTCGGTGGGCCAAAGGCGGCGGGACAGCTCGACGATGTAGAGCGGAGGGAGTTTGTGGGAGTCGGCCTCGAGCCGGGGGATCAGCACGCCGTTTTCGGACATGGGCCGGTTGTGCAGGATGAAGAAAGGATCGTTGTTGGTTTTCTCCGGTTGCCCGGACAAAGGAATATTTCCTTTGGGACTGGAGTCGGACAGGCCCGCCGCACAAGCCAATGGCACACCAGCAAGCAGGACGAACAAGAAGATCGTCATCAAAACGATTACATCTTCATGCAATGTTGTGCATTTCTTGCCATGCATGTAAAGATGAGTAAGGCTGGCCATGCGAAACGCTCTCCAAAGTTGTTTCAACAATGGGGCGCATGCTACCACCACCCGAGTATGCACGCAAACGTTTGTTTGTCCGCGCGCCGATTCATCCGGGACGACCGGCATGGTGAACGAAAACCGACCTTCAGGATGGAGAACCCCTCACACCCCGACCGTGAACCTCCCTTGGAACGTTCCATGAAAAAAACCGCCTCGCGGCGGTCTTGTTCATTCGGCATCCATCACCCCCATCACGACCGGACCGGTCGCCCCACTCCATCGGCACGCAACCACTTGGACGCTTGACGGCGCACCATCACTTGAACGATTGCACCAGCGAACCGACCACCAGCGCCCACCCGTCCACCAGGACGAAGAGAATGAGCTTCACCGGCATGGAGATCACCAGCGGCGGGAGCATCATCATGCCCATGGACATGACCACGCTGGCCACCACCATGTCGATGATCAGAAAGGGCAGATAGATCATGAAGCCGATCTGGAAGGCGGTCTTCAACTCCGAAATCATGAAGGCCGGCACGATGAGGCGCAACGGGGTATCCGCCGGACTCGGGGCCTGCTTGATCCCGGACAGACGCATGAACAACTCCAGATCCTTGGCCCGGGTCTGACGCAGCATGAAGGAGCGAACCGGCGCGATGGCCCTCTCCAACGCCTGCTCCTCGCCGATGGACTTGGCCATGTAGGGCTGGATGGCATCCTGATTCACCTTGTCGAAGACCGGACCCATCACGAAAAAGGTGATGAACAGGGCCAGGGAGATGAGCACCTGGTTGGGAGGTTGTCCCTGCAGGCCCATGGCCTGGCGGACGAAGGACATGACCACGATCACGCGGGTGAAGGAGGTCACCATGATCAGCAGCGCCGGGGCCAGGGAAAAGAGGGTCATGAACCCCAGAATCTGAAGCCCCACCCCGACCTGATCCGGATCGGCCCGACCCGCGGCGTCACCCGTGGAGAGTTTCACCCCCGGCAGGGCGATGGAGGCCGCATCGACCAGACCCGGCCAGACCAACACGCCTGCCGCCGCGACCAGCAGCGTACCCAACGCCAGAATGCGCGCCCTGGATTTCACGGTTGCGACCCCTTCAGATTGACAAGCTCCTCGGGCGTCATCTCGGCCAGCAGCGTCACCCGATCGCGGGAGACGCCGAGCAGCCAGGCGCGCGATCCGACGCGCACCAGACGCACCCCGACACCCGGAGAAAAATTGCGACCATCCTCGACCCGGATCGGACCCGTGCCGCCCATCTGCGGGACATACTTGCGCCCCACCCGCACGGCCACGGCGCCCAGGGCGACCAGCAGCAGCAGATATCCGGCCACGCGGGTCGCCTCGCCGAGCAGATCCACCGGTTCCGCCCCCTCTCCGGCCCAGACCGTCGAAATTCCGACACCGATCCAGACCAACGCGACAGCCGCGCCGGTCCACATGGCACCGAGTGCCGGTCTCATCGACGCAGATTCTCCAGCCGTTCGCTCAACGACACGATGTCGGTGATGCGAATGCCGAGCTTATCCTTGATCATCACCACTTCGCCGTAGGCCAGCAGGCGATTGTTCACATGGATCTCCAACGGATCGTCCGCCTCGCGGCCCAACTCGATCAGGGAGCCCTTGTTCAGTTTCAAAAGATCGCGGATCTGCATCTTCACCTGGCCAAGACGCACGGAGATCTCCAAAGAGACATCCATGAGAAGTTCCATGTTCTTCTCATTGACCACCGTGCTGCTCGAGCCCGACGAGGCACGCTCACCGCCGCCACCGCCGCCGCCACCCAGCTCCAGCTCCTTGAGGATGTTGGGATCCAACAACGCACCCGTATCGTCCATAGCCACCTCGTCTGCAATCATGATCCGTGTTCTTGGCGCAAAGCACTCGAAGAGCCTTCCACGTCAAGGAGGGCGAGGGGAGCCTCTCCCCATCGAGTAAGTTAACGCGTCACTTGTCGAGCGGCAGGATCTGGGTGATGCGGATGGCCCGCTTCCCGTCCACGATCCCGGCCAGACATCGATATTTGGCCTCGCCTTCCACCTCCACGTCCATCTCCTCGGAGAGTTCGTGGGAGAGCGGCAGCACGTCGCCGACCTGGAGATCCAGCATCTCCCGCACCGACATCTGCTCACGGGAGACCACCGGCGAAAGGGCCAGCGGCACCAGTCCCAGCTGATGATGCAGCGCATCGATCCAGGCGGTCGAACCCTCGACCAGATCCTTCTGCTGGAAACCGACCTTCAACTGCTGCTTGAACAGCTCCAGGATCACCGCCGGATAACAGATGGTCAACGTCCCTTCCGAGTCGCCCACCTCCACCGCGAAGGAGATCAAAAACACCGTCTCGTCGAGCGGCATCACCGCCGCGAACTGCGGTTGATTCTCCCAGCGGGTCAACACCAGCTTGAAGGAGTTGTCGAGCTTCTTCCACGACAGTTCGATCTGCTCGCGGGTCACGTCCATGATGCGGTCGATGACCTTCATCTCGAAGGGCGAGAAGTTGCGGAACGGTCGTTCCGAATCCCCCGACCCGCCGAAAAATCCCTCGAGAATGTGATACATCACCTCGCCATCGATGGCCAACAGGCTCATCGACTGGGAGGGCTCGACCCGCAGGATGTTGATGAAGATCGGCGGATCCAGACCATGCAGAAACCGACCGAAAATCTGGTTGGTGGTCGATTTCGGCTGAACATGCACCTCCCGTCCCACCTTCTGGGTCAGCTTGAAGGAGAGTTGCGAGGCCAGATGCTCGTTGATCAGGTCCAGACCGGGCAGCGCACCCACCCGGATGGCGGTCTTCTGGCCGAAAAAGAAGGAGGTGACTTTCTTCTCCTCCTTCTCCTCCTTGGCATCCTCGGGTTCTTCGAAATTGAGAGATCCGTCGTCCAGACCCGCCATCAAGGCGTCGATCTCTTCTGAGGAAAGGATCTGAGTCATCGTATTTCCAATCCGAAGCAAACTTGCATGATGGGGGAGCCCCCCCTAACCCCCCGACCGTGGACTTCCCTGACAGGAGTTCCACGGAAAAAACCCGGCGGTTATTGAATGACGAATTCCGTGAAATAGACCCGTGTGATGGATCCGTTCACCAAAAGCGCGTTGATCCGGGCCAGCAACTCCTCGCGCAGACGGAATTTGCCTTCCAGGGCCTGAAGTTCACGCGAGGACTTGGAGGTGAGAAGCGCCAGGATCACATCCTGCAACTGGGGCTTGCGCCGTTCCAGCTCCATCTCCAGCGGCGACTTGGCGGCCTCCTTGCCCGCCTCCCCACCACCGCCGTGTCCCCCGCCCCCGCCACCGGCATCCTTTTTCTCGCCCTTGTCGCTCTTCTTGCCACCATCATCCATCTCCAACTGGATGGTGGTCTTGAGATAGCGATTGCCCTTGGGCTCGTTCAGGTTGACCACGAACGGGTCAAGCTTGAACATGGCGCCCACCATCTCTTCGGGCTTCTTGGATTTCTGTTCAGGCGTGGGTTCCAGCTTCTCGGTCTCCGCGACCTGCTTGCTGCCCATGGACGAGCCGAGAAAATAGCCGCCGCCACCACCCAACAACAAGGCAACCACCGGGAGAATGATTTTCAGCACTCCCCCTTTGCCTCCCCCCGATTCCTGCTCCGCTTCGTCCGCCATGAGACCCTTCCTTTGTTTTCATACCGAGTGTGTTGGGATCGGTTTTACGTTAACAAACCGCGACGCCATGCACAAAGCCTTTTGACCCGGATGACGTTTCAATCAACCTCATCACCGCTTGAGCGAAATCAACTCCTCGAGCATGCCATCCGAAACCGACACGATGCGCGAGTTGGCCTGGAAGCCGCGTTGCGTGGTGATCATACGGATGAACTCGTTGGAGATGTCCACGTTGGACTGTTCCAAAGAGTTGGAGGCGATGCTGCCCAACCGGCTGCTCTGGGGAATGCCGATCATCGGCTGTCCGGACTGAACGGTCGGCTTGTAGAGATTGGCGCCGATCTGCTCCAGGGCATTCTCGTTGGTGAAGTCCACCAGCGCGATCTGATACATCTTGCGGGTCTGCCCGTTGGTGTAGTGACCCGAAACGATGCCATCGCGATCAATGGCCAGGGTGTCGAGATTCCCCGGCGGATAACCGTCGGCGGTCCAGTTGCCGGTGGAGGACTCGCTGGCCACCTGGGTGCTGGACGACAGATCGAAGGCGAGCTGCAAGGGGGTGGTGGCGCCATTGGTGAGCGCAAACTCCAGGTTCACCGGGCTGCCGGAGAGATACTGACCGCTCGTGTCGAACTTCAGAGTGCTGGCCGTGGTGGCCGTACCGATCAAATCACCGGTGGACATATCCTGCTCCTGGGCGCTCCAGGACCACTCGTTGGCATTGGCGGTGCGGTTGAACTCCATGCGCAGACTGTGCGGGTTGCCCTTGGAATCGTACACGCGCACCGAGGTGTGGAACGGCAGGGCCGCGGTGGGACGATCGTCCAGATTGACCGGCAGGGTGACGCTGGTGCTGGCTGCGGCCAGATTCTCGTCGGCGGTCGGCAACAGGATGTCCTGCACCCCGGCCTCGCCGGAGACCAGATGGTTGCCATTCGCGTCGAGCTTCCAACCCTGAAGACGCAGACCGCTGCCCGAGGTGACCAGATAGCCGTCCTTGTTCTTCTCGAAGGCGCCGGCACGGGTGTAGAAGGTATCCATCGGCAGGGCCAGGGAGTTCAGCTTGCTCGACAGGGCGTTGTCGCGCACCTTGAAGAACCCGCGACCGTCGATGCTCATGTCCGTGACATTGGCGGTGGAGACCGAACTCCCCTGCTTCATGTTCTGTTGGATGTCGGCCAGACCCACGCCAGTACCCACCTGATTCATGCTGCCGAGGCCGTTGGTGCCCACGGTCTGGATCAGCACGTCCTGGAACGAGGAGGTGCTCCCCTTGAAGGCGGTGGTGTTGGCGTTGGCCAGGTTGTTGCCGATCACGGTCATGGCCTCGCCGAAGTTGATCAAGGCGCTCGAACCGGAATACATCGCTTGCAAGATGGACATGAATGGCTCTCCGTGAAAATTCGACCCAGTGGTCTTATAGGTATTTTGGTATGGATGTTCGCGATCAGCCCTGCTCGACCTGGCGAACGTCGGCGATGTTGACCTTGCGCCCGTTCATCTCCAGAACCACGCCGCTGGAGTCGTTGATCACCGCCTTCACCACCCCGGCCTCCAGGGTCGGAACCGCTGTCACGTTTCCAGAGGCGTCGGTCATGGTAACGGCGAACCGGTAGGTGCCATCCGGCAGATCCGAGCCCTGCAGACTGACCTTCTGGGTGCCGCTGGTGAAGGTCTGCTCCATGGACTCGACCACCCGGTTGTTGGCGTCGTAGATGTTGATCGTGGCCGTGCCCGCGCTCGGCATCTCGAAGCGCACCGTGCCGGCCCCACCGGTCAGGATGGTCTGATCGCCATCCACCACCGCGGTCTTGCCGATGTAGGAGACCGCCTGGTTCAATTGATTGACACCCTGGGCCGCGATCAGTTTTTCCAGAAGCGTATTGCTCTTCTGCTGCTCGCCAAGGCCGGTGAACTGGGCCATCTGGCTGGTGAACTCGGTGTTCTGAACCGGCTCCAGGGGATCCTGATACTGCAACTGGGCAGTCAGGAGCTTCAAGAAGTCGGTCCGCAACTCCTCCGCGCTCTGCGCCGATGTCTTGTTGGCGGTCGAGGTGCTGGTGCTTGTCGAAGAGACGCCATAAGCCGCGGTAGTGGTCATCATCGTACTCCCAAAAAACGTCCGAGCCATTCAGGCGTCATCGCCCATGCGACGGATGGACCCCTGAAACACTTTATTCAAAATTCGCGCCAAATCCGCACAACACCCCCTCACCTCCCAATCACGCCCCCACTTCGGGCCTACCACGGTCAGGCGGCATCAGGCGAACAAACTCAATCCCGACACACCCCCGCTCGCAGCCGGCGCGGAACGCACCGTTTCCACGGTCGGGGACGGACTCTCGGATTGGCCTCGCCCTGACGCGCGCCAGGCAAGCCCCTCACGCCGCTCCTCGGTGGCACCGTTGCCCCCCTGGAAACCCCATTGCGCCGCCGCGTCACCACCGCGTCCATCGTCCACATGTACCATCACTTCGCCCATGCCCAGATTCTGACGGGCCAGGGCCTCGCGCAACTGCGGGATCTGCTTGTTCAACAGATCGCGCGTCGCGTCCGACTCGGCGGTGATCATCACATGCACCCGCTGATCGTTGTCCACGGCCACGCGCAGATCGAGATTGCCCAACTCGCGCGGATTCAGGGAGATACGCATCTGCTCCGCGCCACCGGCGCGGGAAATGAAACGCATCCGCCCCACCTCCCCGGCCAACTCGTCGCCAAACGCCGGCGACTGGGGAGAAAGGGGGTTCCCGGAGGTGACGCCCGGCTTCTCTCCCACGCCCCGCGCGCCGTCGGAAACCAGACGCATGGCCATGGCAAAATCGTTTTTTTCGTCCGTTGGCGTCAGGGAAACGGGAAGATTGAGATCGGCTCGCGCCTGGGTCCGGCTGGCCATCGTCTCTGCCAGCCCACGGGCCGGATTGTTGCCGGCCACCGTGGCCTCGAGGAGGGGTTGACCCGGCTGACCCGGATTGCCACCCGCCTCGACCACCGGCGGCATCGGCATGCCAGGTTGGCCGCCCTGCGACGGGATATTGGCGGACATGCCGGCCTGGGGTTGCGGCAGCGACTCCCCAGCCGCCATCACCGGCGCATGCACACTGGCGTTGACGGCCAGAAGCGCGGCATGGGGCATGGCAAGCCAGGCCAACTCCTCTCCCTTCCTGCGGGTCGAACGCCCCTTGCCGTTGGCATTGGCCAACTCCCGAAGCGTTTTCTCCCCCACCGTCACGGCAGACTCGGACGTTTCCGCATCTGCGGCGCCGGACTCCTCATCGCTCTTGGCCGCTTCGGCATCGTTCTTCCGGGGCTCCTGGGATTTTCGCGCCTGACCCGCCTCGCGCGCATCGGCGACCTCGGCGGTCTCCTCGGCATCGCGGGCCTCGCGGTCCGCCTCCTCGGCCCGGGTGCGGACCGTCTCGGCACGCGCCTCCTCGCGCTCGGCGTTCAGGGTGGATTTGCGCGTTTCGGCCCGTTGCAACGCCTCCTCGAAGAAGCGACGGCTCCCCTCCTCGGCACTCTTGGCGACCGAGGGCCGCTCGGCGGACGCGGGCGAACGGGACTCCACCCGGGGCATGAACAGTTGCGACAAGGTCATGGTCTGTAACACTCCGCATCCGGTTCGGATTCATGAAGGATAAAGCATCCGAAACCCATGCATTCAAGCGTCGTGCCAGACCAGGATGAAGCGCCAAGAAGCGTTCAGGGGGGCAAAAGAGGTCAGGGAGGAGGATTGCGGGTTTTATCGCGGAATGTCACGGAGAGAAACGGCAGGCAAGAAACTCCCTGCCCGGCAGTTTCTGCCCGATCAGGCCACGGGCGTTTTTGCCGAATGATCCAAGAAGGTATGGTGCGTCAGGATGGCGATCGTTCTGAACCGTGTGTTCCGAAAGCGGACTCAGCCCACCTGCGGAAACAACGGTTTCTCAAAATTATGCAGTTCGATGTGGTATAAAATTGCAGAATACAACAAAATATCCATCGGAGGAATCTTTCCGCCAAGTCTCCAGCCTTTGGAGATGCGCATGGCCTTAAGGAGATGCATTTCATAGGATTCCGCCCCTTCGTAGGTGGGCGGCATAACAAACCCCTCCAGTCCGATTCTTTCGAGCACTTCGCTGTCCAACTGCGCCACATCATCCAACCGATAACCACTTTCATGACTCAGATATGAATACAAAACATGCAAGGCACACTGAAAAGCCAGAATTTCATTGGCAAGCCGCACTTCCAAAGGCTGACGGTCCGACGGGACATCCCGTGTACGTTCGCATACGCCGGCTTGCAGAATCGCCGCTGCCACACAAGCAGCGATCTTATGCCGATCCATCAATTTGCGGCCAACCGTGGAAGCAGGTGATACATCCCGATGAATTTCCTGCATTTTATTATGAATATCTTCACAAAAGCCCACAAATGCCGCACGAACATTCTGTTCAGCATCAAGAGCCAGAACCAGGCTGTGATGGTTTCTCGCGATCAACTCGTCCGCCTCGATTTGAACGCACTCTTCCCAGAACCGATCAAACAGTTGCAAAACCCCGGTTTGCTTGCATCCGCTCATTGATGCCTGTCCCCCAACCCTAATCTCGGTCCAACGAAAAAGAAACAGTCAAGCATAACCGATCGTATTGCTTTTATCAACCCTTGATCATAACAACATCAACCCTGGCCCAAGCAAAAAAAAAGTCCGAGATCACACCCGAAGCCGTCTTGGGATGATCTCGGACCAGAATTTCGTAAAAAACATTCGGGTGAGGCGTGTTTACGCCTCGGTCAAGGAGAGCGCGAACGAACGGCCAGCACGACGCGGGGTGACCTTGCTGGGATCAAGATCCTTGTTGGAAAGATGCATCCAATCCGCAAACTCCTCATCCGTCATCGGCTTGCGCCATTCAGACGACGCAGTGACCTGCCGGCCCACGCGCACACGCGACATCACAACGGTATCGCTTTTGAGTTTCGAATTTTCAGACATCTGATTGACTCCTGGTCCCGCGCATTACGGCTGACATCGCTTCCATCGTGTCCATCCCGCGTCCAAATCAACGAAGCGACCTCCGCTTCAACCTTGACGAACCGGAACATGACGCGCACCATGCCACCATGCCTTGACTCAAAACTTATCACAGCCTCCGCAAGCAATCAACGAGTATTCTCCAATCCGTGATTTCTGCCCAACAGTCGAACCACGTTGACAGGCATGGCATACACGACAACATATTCCTCACTTCACTCATGGACACCAATATGCAAGACTTACTCCAAAAACAAGAAGACGCACCGACACCACCCCCATCAGAACCCCAGGACAAAGAAACGGAGTATCGCCTGTTGCTCTTCCTGGCAGCGGACATGCAGAATTCAACCGCGATCAAATATCGATTTCCACGCATGAAAATGCCTGAGTGGAAAAAAATATTACGCAATTTCCATGAAGGTCTGATCCGGAACTTCGTCGCGGAAATCAACCGGTTGAGCGCGTCAAGCAGGGGGGATCAACCCAGGGTATGGAAGGCACTCGGCGACGAAATCATTCTGACCGTCAATCCAGGCGTTTTGCCGAATCTCAAACATTATCTGGCGGCATTCGGCAAGGCGGTCAAAACCTACAACGCCGAACTGGCGCAATCAGACCAGCAGATCTTTTCTCCGGCGGGAGAAGTTCTCAGGCTGCGACTCAAACCGCGCGCCTGGCTGGCGGACTTTCCCCTGAACAATCTGGAGATGGTGATTCCCGACGGCATCCTCGATCCAACGTACCCTGAGCGACCCTGGGAAAAAGAGACCATCGACTTTGCCGGAAAAGCCATCGATACCGGATTCCGTCTTGGCGCCTTTGCCACCAGCCGCAAATTCGTGCTCTCGGCTGAGGTGGTCTGGGCCTTGGCCTGTGACCCAGAAGAAAAGCTCTTTCCCTTGTTCCACGAGGGATCCGCACCGCTCAAGGGTGTCCTGGGCGGTGATTCCTATCCCATCTTCTGGTGGGACTTGAAGAGTGGCGACACGCCTGAAGACCTCTGGACCGGACGCACGCCAATTCATCCATCCAGCAACCCCTTGCTACGCACCTTCTGCGAAAAATTCATCGGGATGGATTGCGACCCCTTGTTGCGCCCATACTTTGAGAAGGCTTTACCCTCATCCGTCACGGAGGCCATTCATCGCTTGCAAGAGGAGTATTGACGACCAATCCCCTTGCAACCCGCGAGCGCGCAAATACCCTCAAAGGCAAAATCAAATCCCTGGGAGAGGAATCTCCCAGATCCTCTCTTTATTTTTACCCATAAAAACCACACATCCCAAGCAGGGTGCGGTTTAAGTACAAACGCGCTTGACAGTCAAAACGCCATCCCAAGGTCTTTGCCACACACCCCGTCCGTGGCAACAACACACACCAAAACGGAACGCGTTCACACCACCCCCGCCTTCACCCCTCCAGCCGCGCGACCAACTCCTCGATGATCGTGGCCGCCGGCTGAATGGCGCGCACCATGCCGACGCTCTGCCCGGCCATCACCGAACCATGCTCCACATCTCCGTCGATGGCGGCGCGACGCAGGGCTCCGGCCCAGAAGTGCTCCAACTCCAGCTGGGCCTCGGCGCGCGGCTTGCTCCCCTCGCGCACCTGGCGCACCAAATCCAGCTGCAACTGGTTGAACTGCTCAGTCCCCTTGTTGACCAGCGCCCGCACCGGGATCACCGGCAGGGCAGGGTCGAACTGTACGGTCACCACCGCGTCGCGGGCCTGGGCCTGAATGAACTTCTGCTTGAAATTGGCATGGGCCACGCACTCCCCGGCGCAGACGAAGCGGGTTCCCACCTGCACCCCGGCGGCTCCCAGGGAGGCCATGGCCGCAGTCATCGCCCCATCCGCGATCCCACCCGCCACGAAAACCGGCACCTCGTGGACATGTGGCAGAATCTCTTGCGCCAGAACCAGGGTCGATACCGGCCCCACATGACCACCCGCCTCGTGCCCCTCGATGATCAACGCATCCACCCCGCGCTGGATCAGCCGCCTGGCCAGGGCCAACGACGGCGCAAACAGAATCACCTTGACCCCACCGGCCCGCAACGTCTCCACGGTCTCGCGACCCGGCATTCCACCGGCCAGCACGCAGTGGGTCACTTTTTCCTCCACGACCATGGCCACGTAGTCGGCCAGGGCGGGATGCATGACGATGAGGTTGATGCCGAACGGTTTGTCGGTGAGGGCGCGGGTGGCGCGCACCTCGGCGCGGGCCAGCTCGACCGGCATGCTCCCGGTGGCCAGCACCCCGAATCCGCCGGCATTGGAGATGGCCGCCACCAGATGACGCTCGGAGAGCCACGACATGGCCCCTCCCAGAACGGCCTGTCGGACACCCAGAAAATCCCTCCCTCGCTTCCAGGAGTCGGAAACTGCCGCGTTGGTCATGCTTGCACTCTCCCCACGAACAAAACGGTGATCGATCCACCGACGTGATGAACGCCGGCCATATCGACCGGGTTCAACATGATATCGCCCCGTTGACGCGAAAAGACCGGGCACTCAGGCCCGGTCCCTTTTCGATCATGCCACCTGCCCGACGCCACGGCGCGAGCACGGTGTCAAAAAGTCAAGGCACGTTTCTTGCGTTAACCTCTCGAACCGACATCACGCGGCGGCAGCGATGGCATCCAGGTCGTCATCCAGATCATCCGCGTCGTCCGGCAGAGAGATGGCGCCACGGACGACGTTCTTTTTGCCGGAGGATGGGCCGATGCAGACCTTGAGACGCTCCTCGAGACGATTGAGTGCCCACTTGGGGTCGATGTTGACCAGGGAACAGATCCAGTTGAACGAACCGGGCTCCATGGAGGAAGAGTGGAACCATTTCCGCAGCGTGCGATAATCGTACCGGAAGACCGGATCCTCCATCACGGCGGGATCCTGACGGTAGCGCTCCAGGGCAACCAGATCGCGGACCGCGCGATCCATGACCGCCATCCAGAGGTGGGTGTCGTTGTTGTCCACGGCAGGCTCATGCAAAAGTTCGGAAACGACCGATTTGTTCATCGTGCAACTCTCCCTGTTGGACCGGAAGGCCCATTTTATAGAAGTATTGAACAAGAAAACGCCCGATGGGAAGCGCGACACCATGAAGCCCGCAAGCATTCCGGCATCCTTCCGGCGAACCCTGGAGGGAGCGGTCATGACGATGGAAAGATCCGGCTCCGTCTCCGCACCCCGTTTGTAACATAGCGTCAATGGGAAAAAATGCAATCAAAGCGCGTTAATCATAGCCGAATCCAAGCAAAAATGATATAGAAATTTTCGTTTCGATCCATTTTCATGCGCCCATGGTGCGGAACGGAGGATTCCTCCTTCGTTCGTCTTGATTTATCGGGCCCGTTCCCGATACACTGATATGTGCCGTCGCCAGTTGGCAAGGCCGTAACAACTTACGCAACACCTGTCGCCGTTCAGGGGAAAATGTCGTCATGGCCGAGGAAGATGATGAACTTTTGGGCATGTTCGTGCAGGAAGCCACCGAGCATTTGGAAACCATCGAGCCGGATCTTCTGACCCTGGAAGAACAAGGCGACAACACGGACCCGGAGATCATCAACCGGCTTTTCCGCAGCGTCCACTCGATCAAGGGTTCCGCCGGATTCTTCGGTCTCTCCAGCATCACCAAGCTGAGCCACACCATGGAAAACCTTCTGGGCAAGGTCCGGGAGAAATCCATGACGGTGACGCCGGCGGTCACGGACAGCCTGTTGTCGGGTCTCGACAAGCTGCAAACCATGATCCACGACGTTTCCGCCAGCGAATCGGTGGATGCCAGCGAACAAATCGCCACCATCCAGGCCATCCTGGAGGGAAGCGGCGGCGCGGCCCCCAAGCCCGCGGCGGCCCCCGCCCCGGCCCCCGCCGCCCCGCCGCCCGCAGCGGCACCTCCTCCCCCGCCCAAGCCGGAACCCGAACCGGAACCGGAAGCCCATGCCGCCTCCGCGTCCGGTGGCGCGGCCAAGAAGTCGGAAATCAAAACCTTCGATCTGTCCCGTCATCCCGACGCGGTGAACGAGGCGGTCACCCATGGCCGGCGCTTCTTCTCGATCGCCATCGACCTGCCCCAGGGCAAGGACGAACGGGTGGATCTGTTCAACACCACCAAGTCGCTGATGGAGTCGGTGGGCTCGATCGTGGCCACCGACCCGCCGTTCCAGAGCAACAAGGAACTCGAAACCCTGAGCGCCACCTCCCTGTCGGTGCTGCTCTCCACGGTGCTCGAGGATGACCTGCTGCTCTCGTTGTTGCAGGTGGACAACGACCACATCCAGAAACAGGCGATCTCCGCCTCCGTGGCCCAGGCGGCCAAGCAGGGCACGCCCGCTCCGGCTCCGGTCAAGGCGGTGGCCTCCGCCAAACCGCGCGACGACGATGACGACGACGACGACGGCCATCGCTCCAAGGAGGCCCACACCCCACGCCTCAAGAAGCCCAAGTACGCCCCGTCCGCCAAGCGCGGCGCGGCGGCCAAGCCCGGCACCCCGGCCAACAAGAGTTCGAGTCCGACGGTCGAGGAGACCCTGCGCGTCAGCGTCTCGCTGCTCGACGAACTGATCAACAACGCCGGCGAACTGGTGCTGGCCAGAAACCAGCTCTCCCGCGCCGCGGTCGAGGTCCAGGCCAAGTTTCCCCACTTCGGCCCCCTGGTACAGAACCTCGACTCCATCACCAGCCGCATCCAGGAACGGGTCATGCAGGCCCGCATGCAGCCGGTGTCGGTGGTGTTCAACAAGTTCCCGCGCATCGTGCGCGACCTGGCCCACAAGCTGGGCAAGAAAATCGATCTGGAACTGCGCGGCGGCGACGTCGATCTCGACAAATCGGTGATCGAGCACCTCTCCGACCCGTTGACCCACATGATCCGCAACGTGGCCGACCACGCCATCGAGATGCCCCAGGACCGTCTGGCCAGCAACAAGCCGGAGGCCGGTCAGGTGGAGTTGGCCGCCTATCACGAAAACGGCATGGTGAACATCTCGCTGGCCGACGACGGCGCGGGCATCGATGCCGAGCGGGTCAAAACCAAGGCCCTGGAACGCGGTCTGATCACCGAACGCCAGGCCGACACCATGAGCGAGGAGGATGCCCTCGACCTGATCTTCGCCCCCGGCTTCTCCATGGCCAAAAAGGTCTCGGACGTCTCGGGTCGCGGCGTGGGCATGGACGTGGTGCGCACCAACATCGAAAAACTCGGTGGCACGGTGCAGATCCTCTCCAAGGTCGGCAAAGGCACGAACATCATCCTCAAACTCCCCCTGACGCTCGCCATCATCCCGGCGATGATCGTCTCGGCGGGAAATCAACGCTTTGCCATTCCGGAGATCGGCTTGGTGGAGATCGTGCGCGTGGCCGAATCCGAGCGCGCCCAGCAGATCGAGATCGTCGGCAGCGCCCCGGTGCTGCGGCTGCGCAACATGCTGCTGCCCCTGGTGGATCTCACCGATGTTCTCAACATCCCCCGCGTCCTCCCGGACGGCGCCTCACCCGACCGCCGCGAACGGTTCTCCGATCGCCGCAACGGCCAGCGCAAGGCCCAGGACGCCGCGGACGGCAAGGACGGTCGTCGCGACATCCCGCCCGCCTCGGATCGCCGCGATCCGCACACCCTGGTCGCCTACGTGATGGTGCTCAACGTGGGTGGCAACGAGTTCGGCATGGTGGTGGACGAGGTGCTCGACAGCGAAGAGATCGTCGTGAAGCCGCTCCCCTCGTTCTTCAAGGACAACCCCTGTTTCTCGGCCACCACCATCCTCGGCGATGGCAGCGTGTCGTTGATCATCGACTACGCCGGTCTGATGGAGCAGGCCAAGATCAACTTCAGCAACGTGGAACGGGCCACGCGCATGGACCTCGACGAGGAGCGCCGGGCCGCGCTGCGCGAACGTCAGAACATCATCCTCCTCGAGACCGGCACCGGACTCATCATGGGCATCGTCCACTCCATGGTACGGCGCGTGGAAAAGATCTCCCCGAAGCTGCTCGACACCATCGGTGGTCTCCCCTATGTCCGTTACGACGGCAAGACCTTCCGTGCCATCTACCCGGATCACGTCCTGGGGCTCGAGGGGATGGGGCTCTCCCGCAACACCATGGATCCGGAGGAGGAGGAGGATCTCAACCTCTGCATGGTGGTGCCCAACATCCCGGACATCCAGGCCGGTCTGATCTTCTCGCGCATCATCGACACCCGCGAGACCAACATCGATCTCGACTGCCGCGCCATCCAGGCGCCGGGCCTGTTCGGATCCGCCCAGATCGACGACCGGGTGGTGCTCTTCCCGGATGTCAATGCGGTATTCGAAATGGCCGGCATCCGTCCGCCGTGGATGCCGCCGCAGGTCGAGGGGGCCGGATTCCGCGCCCTGGTGGTGGACGACACCCCGTTCCTGCGGGTGTTGACCAGCAACTACCTCAGCTCCGTGGGCTTCGACGTGGATCAGGCCGAGGATGGTCAGGCTGCCATCGGCATGCTCAACCGCGGCGACTACGACCTGCTGGTCACCGACCTCAACATGCCGGTGATGGATGGCTTCGAGCTTGCCAACGAACTCAATGGCACGCCCCACGCCGAAATCCCGATGATCGCCACCACCTCCTCCATCTCCTCGGAGCTGGAGGATCGCTGCGCCCGTGCCGGATTCGTCAGCTGCGTGCCGGCCATCGACAAGAATCGCCTGCTCAAGGTGGTCTCCACCTTGCGGCCTCGTTGAGGATCGGGCACGCGACACAACACCCGCGAGGGTATCGGGTGACGCCTCCGCGACGTCACCCGACGACCCCGGTTCGAATCGCCTTCGCGCCCGGGTCGCGCCATGCTTTGCCCATTGGCGGGCCACACTTGACCCGCGCCGGCGCTTCGGTCCCGACCGAACGCCTTTGAGCCATCGGAGAATCTTGCGCCATGCTCGTCAGCACCTTCACCCTGGGCGACCTCTATCTGGGGATCGACATTCTCCTGGTCCGGGAGATCAACCGGTCCATGGAGTGTACCCCGGTTCCGGGCTCGCCGGACTACATTCGCGGCATGCTCAACATCCGCGGTCGCGTGATCACCCTGTTCGATCTGCGCTCCCGACTCTGCTGGTCCAAGCCCGATTCGGGGGAAGCACGGGTCAAGCAGTACAACGTCATCATGAAGACCCGTGACGAGGTGATGAAGATCGATCACGAACTGGCCATGACCAAGTGTCCCTGGGAGGATCCGGTCGGTCTGGCGGTCGATCAGTTGGGGGACGTGCGCGACATCGTGGACGACAACATCCTGCCGCCGCCCGCCAATCTGACCGGTATCGCCGCGGACTTCGTGCATGGGGTGGTGGAGTTCGAACGCAATCTTCTGATCATCCTCGACGTCGCCACGGTTCTGGGGCTCAACAACCAGGCATCCAGTTGAGTGTGATGACCGGCGGGAACGAACAACTGATCCGGGACATTCGCGCCGAAATCTCGCGCGAAACCGATAGTATGCGTCATGAGATGCATCAGATCCGCTCACTCGTCCAGGACGCGATCGTCAAACTGACCGACAGCTTCAACGGTCTGCGCGACAAGTCCAACGAACAGCACGATCTGGTTGCTTCGCTCACCCATTCCATGGATGTCTCCAACAAGGAGTCGGAGCAGTCAACCATCAGCGTGCGCAAATTCGTCTCCGAAACCGACAAGATCTTGCGTACCTTCGTGGATCACATCATTCTGGTCAGCCGGCAGAGCATGGAGATGGTCCATCGGATCGATGCACTCTCCACGCAGATGCAGGAGGTGGTCCTGCTGATCAAGGACATCAACGGCATCGCGGAGCAGACCCATGTGCTCTCCCTGAATGCCCGAATCGTGGCCGCGCGCGCCGGACAGGCGGGACGCTCGTTTGCGGTGGTGGCCGACGAGGTGCGCAAGCTGGCCGGGAACTCTCATGAGTTCTCCAGCAAGATCAGCGACGTGATCGATCAGGCACGGGAGAACATCGTCAGCACCAAGGAGATCATCGAGCACATGGCCTCCAAGGACATGAGCTTCGCGATCGAATCCAAGGGGCGGGTCGATTTCATGATGGACGAGGTGAACGCCATCGATGAGATGACGAGCCGCACCATCACCCAGGTCGCGGCGATCACCGAGGACATCAACATGCGCGTGGGAATCGCGGTGATGTCGTTGCAGTTCGAAGACATGGTGACCCAGTTGACCCAGAGCATGGAGCGGAAGTTCGTGGTGCTCGAACAGATGGTCTCCATCATTCCGCCCGATTTCGATGCCAAGGGAGAGATGCACATCCGCACCTCCCTGGCCGAACAGGTGGAGCGGTTCGATACCGCCGATCGTCAGGCCGTGCAGCAGACCAACATGGACGAAGGGGATATCGAGCTGTTCTGATCTCCATGCATGCCTTGATGGCTTGGGTCTGACGGCATGGAATTGATTGTTATTTTTCAAACATCCTTCTTTGAAGACAGGAGAACGATATGTCAGGAACGATTCACGTCACCCGCAACGACAAGGAGACCATCATCGGCGTCAAGGGCCGGTTCAACTTCGAGATGCACTCCCAGTTCCGCGCCGCCTATCAGAGCGATGCTGGTGGTGACGACAACCAGGGGCGGCGTTTCGTGATCGACCTGGCCGGAACCGAGTACATCGATTCCTCTGCCCTGGGCATGCTGCTGTTGCTGCGCGAAGAGGCCGGCGCCAACGAGTCGGACATCGAGATCATCAACACCCGTCCGGAGATCCGCAAGATCCTGGAGACGGCCAATTTCCAACGCCTCTTCAAGATTGCCTGACACGACGCTCACAGGCCGTGGAGCACCCGTCAGAACGTTCCACGGTCAGGGGAGTGAAAGGGTTGGCAAGTTTACCGTGGAACGCCCGTCAGGACGTTCCACGCTCGGAGGGGTAAGGGGGTTCCCGCCCCATCAGGCAAGTCTGGAAACACCACGCCCGCGGATTGAAGAGGCAACCTCATTGGCATGAAGATTCTGATCGTCGATGACGACCCGATCAACCGCACCATCCTGCAACGGTTGCTGGGCAAGGAGGGACATGAGGTCTTCACGGCGGTGAACGGTCGTGATGGCGTGGAACAGTTTGGTCTGCACCAGCCGGATCTGGTGTTGCTGGACATCCGCATGCCGATGATGAACGGCTACGAGGCGGCCCAGGAGATCAAACGAAGCCACGCCGGACGGTTCACGCCGATCATCTTCCTGACGGCGGTGACCGACGAAGAAGGGTTGGTGCAGTGCATCGACGCCGGTGGCGACGATTTTCTGACCAAGCCCTTCAACCGGACCATTCTCCAGGCCAAGATCAGCGCCATGGAGCGGATCCGGCGTCTGCATGCGCGCCTGAGCGCACAGAAGGAGGAGCTTGAGCAGCATCAGGAGCGGTTGCATCAGGAACTCGAGGTCGGCCAGCACATCTTCGCCAACATCGTGCGTTCCGGCAATCTGCTCGATGCCCCCTGCCTGAACCACTGGACCGTCCCGATGACGCTGTTCAACGGAGATCTGCTGGTGGCCAGCTACAACCCGGCGGGTGGACTGCACATCATGCTCGGCGATTTCACCGGGCACGGGTTGTCGGCGGCGGTGGCGGCCATGCCGGTGGCGGACATCTTCTACGAAATGACCGCCCAAGGATTCTCCATCGGCGACATGGCCGAGGCGATGAATGCCAAGCTGCTTTCGATCATGCCGCGACGGATGTTCTGCGCCGCCTGTCTGATCGAGGTGGATCATCGGCAGAAAAGCCTGAACATCTGGAATGGCGGTCTGCCGGACGTCCTGGTGATCGATGGATCGGGACGTTTGGCGCATCGGGTCGTTTCGACCCGGTTGCCTCTGGGCATCGCGCCGATGACCCGCGAAGACCGCAAGGTGGAAATTCTGGAAATGCACCCGGACTACCGGGTATTTCTGTTTTCCGATGGGGTGACCGAGGCGACCAACGCCGAGGATCAGATGTACGGCAGTGAGCGGTTGGAGGCCCATTTCGATGGTTCGCACGCTCCGGGAACCCTTTTCCACGCCATTCTGGACGATCTGGAAGCGTTCCGGGGGGATGCACGCCAATCGGATGACGTGAGTCTGTTGGAGATCGTCTGCGAGCGGGCCAGTCAGGAACCGCGCGAGAGCGCCCGAGGTCGTCAGCATGCCGCCATCGCCCCCAACCCCTGGCAGGCCTCGTTCTTTTTCAGTGCGCAGACCTTGAAGTCCGTGGATCCCCTGCCCACGATCATCAACGCGGTGATGAATCTCCAGGCGCCCATCGGTCATCGGGAGCGGCTCTACACGATTCTGGCGGAACTCTTTTCCAATGCGCTGGATCATGGTCTGCTCAAGCTGGACACGCGCACCAAGAAGACACCGGAAGGGTTCATCCAGTATTACACCCAGCGGGAAGAGCGTCTGGCACGGTTGGAAGAGGGAAGCATCCGCATCGAGCTGGATCATGTGCCGCGCGCGGAGAATCCGGGGAGCGGCGAACCGGCGGGTGGAGAGATCCACATCGCCATCGAGGATAGCGGCGCGGGTTTCGAGTTGGAGCAGATCCACTCCCAATTGACAGGAAATCTTGGACATGGAGGCCGGGGAATCGCGCTCTTGCGTTCCTTGTGCCATTCGTTGGAATATCATGGCCGCGGCAACCGGGCCGAGGCGATCTACCGATGGTCCCTTTAGGAGAGGCGAAATCATGATGGAGCGGATGCATGGCTGAGCCCATCAAGGCCATGGTGGTGGACGACACCATCACCTATCGCATGATCATGAAGAATGTGGCGGAGAGCATTCCAGGCATTCGCGTCACGGCCACCTCTTCGAATGGCAAGCTGGCCCTCGACAAGATCGTGGCGCAATTCACCGCCAACGATCCCGAGCGTCCGGATCTGGTGCTGCTCGATGTCGAGATGCCGGTGATGGATGGTTTGACCACGCTCAAGGAGCTGCGCAAACGCTATCCGAAGCTGACCGTGGTGATGGTGAGTTCCACGTCGCGGCAGAATGCCAACATCATCGTCGAGTGTCTGAATGCCGGGGCATTGGATTTCATCACCAAGCCTCTGGAAAACAACGTCGAGAAGGCCAAGACCACGCTGCGGCAGAGTCTGGAGCCGATCCTGACCGTTTTGCAGCAGAATCTGGAGAACGACAAGGGAGGATCCGGCGGGTCGGGACCTGCCCCCTCTTCCCCGCCCCCGGTATCCCATGCGCCACAGGCGTTCGCCATGCCCGCGCCGGGAGCGCGCATGCCGATGCCGTCCACGCCGCCGCGCACCTCTCCCATGCCCCCGCCTCCGGGTCGGATGGCGCCTCCGCCCAGCGCCCCCATCGTGCCCCCAACCCGCAGTGCCATCTCGATGAAGGGACCGCCCCATCCGGATCTGCTCCTGATC
The DNA here is from genome assembly GCF_058402785.1 of Candidatus Magnetaquiglobus sp. Taxonomy (NCBI): domain Bacteria; kingdom Pseudomonadati; phylum Pseudomonadota; class Magnetococcia; order Magnetococcales; family Candidatus Magnetaquicoccaceae; genus Candidatus Magnetaquiglobus; species Candidatus Magnetaquiglobus sp. Next base: position 5,882 of record NZ_JBZVFG010000045.1, on the reverse strand, counting down.
GGCTCCTCGACCGGCGGCCCGGCGGCCCTGACAACCATATTCTCCATGCTTCGCGAAAAGTTGCCGCTCCCAACTCTGATCGTGCAACACATGCCACCGGTCTTCACCACCTCGCTGGCCGCGCAACTGAGTCGAGCCTCCGGACTGACGGTGAAGGAGGCGCGGGACGAGCAACCCCTGACCCCCGGAAGCGTTACCATCGCCATGGGCGGGCGACATATGACCTTGCAAAATCGCGATGGAAGCCTCAAACTGATCCTCAACGACGGTCCCAAGGTCAACGAGTGTCGCCCGGCGGTGGATGTTTTGTTCATGTCCGTCGCCGCATCCTTTACGGGCAACATATTGAGTGTTATTCTCACCGGGATGGGACGCGACGGCACCAATGGCGTGGATGCTCTCAAGCGGGGCGGTAAAACCTGGTGTATCACCCAAGATAAAAACTCGTGCGTGGTGTACGGCATGCCCAGATCCGTTGAAGAAAAAGGTCTTTCTGACGAATCGTTGTCTCTGGAAGCCATCGGGCCCAGGATCATTCAACTCTGCAACCCATCCGTGGCCCGCTGACCATGGCCATTACACAAGAAGAATTCGACCTCATCCGCCACTTCATCAACGAACACAGCGGCATTCAGATCAATCCCGGCAAGGAGTATCTGATCGAAAACCGGCTGACGGTTCTCCTGGTGCAGAACGGCTGCGAGAACTTCATCCAGCTCCACGACAAGCTCAAGGCCGATACCGGCCCGTTGCGCGCCAAGGTGATCGACGCGATGACCACCAACGAAACGTTGTGGTTTCGCGACGATTCGTTTGCCTCCGCGTTGAGCGATCACGTCGTGCCCATGCTGGTCAAGAAGGCTCGCACCGCCGCCCAGGTACGCATCTGGTCGGCGGCCTGCTCCACGGGTCAGGAGCCCTACTCGGTGGCCATGCTGATCCACGAGGAGTTGCGCAAGGTGGATGCGCCTCCCCCGATCTCCAAGTTCTCCATCCTGGCCACCGATCTCTCCCCCTCGGCGATCGTGCTCGCCTCGTCGGGACGCTACAGCCAACTGGCCATCTCGCGTGGCATGCGTCCGGACTTTCTCGAGCGTTACTTCAAAAAGAACGGCATGGTCTTCGAAGTGGTCCCCGAGGTGCGCAATCTGGTGAAGTTCCAGCAGTTCAATCTCATGAGTTCCTTCAAGGAACATGGGATGTTCGATTTTCTGATGTGTCGCAACGTGCTGATCTACTTTTCGGATGAATTGAAGCGTCAAATCTATGGCAAGATGCACGACAGTCTGAACAAGGATGGCGTTTTGGCCATCGGGGCCTCGGAATCGCCGCGTGGCTACACCACCGGGTTCCAACAGGTGATGATGGGCTCTGCCGCCATGTACAAGCCCACCTGATGATCCCCTTTTTCGTGAAACGGCCCCAAAGGGCGATTCCACGCGGAGGAAGACGGGAGAAACACCCGTCATGCAGGCAGGACAGGCTGAGTTGCAAATCGGATACACGTTTGAATTAAAGTGAAACCTCATGAAACTACTCACCATTGACGACTCCAGAACCATCCGGCGTGTCATCAGCGGCGTCGGCGCCATGATCGGCTTCGAGGTCCTCGAGGCTGAAAACGGCGACATGGGCATCAAGGTCCTCGAAAATCAGGGCGAAGAGGTCGCGCTGATCCTGTTGGACTGGAACATGCCGGGCATGAACGGCCTGGAGGTGCTCAAGCTGATCAAAGCCGATCCACGTTGGATGCACATCCCGGTGATGATGGTCACGACCGAGGGTGAAAAGGATTACATCATCAAGGCGATCCAGGCCGGGGCCATCCACTACCAGACCAAACCCTTCACCCAGGAGGAGATGGCCAGTCGCATCATGGAAGCCCTGGGAATGGGTGGTCTGTGAGCCGGATCGATCCACCCCTTCCACCGACCCCCACGACATGGAGCCGCGCATGAGCGTAGCCAACGCCCCAGAATTGATGGACAAACTGTTGAACGGTCTGCGCCTGGCGGTCACGGAGATGATGACCGCCATGGCCATGTCCGAGGTAGTCTTTGCCGGGCAGGAGAGCGTGGATGCCTTTTCGATCTCCAGCGAGGTGGTGGGACTGGTGCGTCTGGATGGCAAGATGCATGGCATGGTGGGCGTTTCGTGCAGCAAGGAGCTGCTGCGCGAAATCGTGTCGCGCATCGTGGGCCTGACGCCCGAGGAGCTGTTCATGGAGGATCTGCTCGACGGCGCGGCAGAGTTGGCCAACATGGTTTGCGGCGGCATGAAGACCAAAGCCCAGATCGGAGATGTCAATCTGTCGCCACCGGTTGCCATCGTCGGACAAGAATACACCGCCCAATGGAAAACCAATCGCCCGACCACGATGTTCACGTTCCAGATGGAAGAGGGCATTCTGAAGGTCTACGCAAGCCTGTAATGGCTGTTGCGCGAAAAAAACCTTGAACCCAGAGGCGTTTTTTGCGATGGTTACGTTTTTACCGTGAAACATCCCTGGAGGGTGTCACGGATGGAGGTGAATCGGTTCGTCCTCCATCATGAATGTTTACTCATGTGTGTATTGTTTCAACCAGCCTGATCGATTTCAATAAGAGGAAATATGCGCGTACTGATCGTTGACGACTCGAGCGTCATGCGGAAAATCGTGGCTCGCGGCCTGCGTCAGGCCGGTTTCACGATCACGGACATCCTGGAAGCGGGCAACGGCCAGGAAGGGATGGATCTGCTCGCGACCGACACCAATTTCAAACTCATCCTCTCCGACTGGAACATGCCGGTCATGGATGGTTTGAACTTCGTCAAGTCGGTGCGTGCCGGCTCTCCGGCGATCAAGAACATTCCGATCGTGATGGTGACCACCGAGGGCGGCGAGACCAAGGTCGGCGCGGCCATGGAAGCCGGTGCCAACGGCCACATCAAAAAACCGTTCACGCCCGAGACCCTGCAAGCCGAACTCGAGCGTTTCCTGAAGTAGCGCCTCCACGCAACATCGTGGAACGCTCTCAAGCGCTCCACGGTGGGGGGTGAGAGGTCTTCCTCTCATCGAACAACTTCAGTGGAACGCCACATGACGAACACCCTGGAGTGTCGATCGCATCGCATTCCGGGGTGTTTGTGTGTCGGATCAGATCCTGATGCCCGCATCCCCACAGGTGTCAAAATGCGCCTAAGCAACCATCATGGCGCAAAAATTGCTGAACAACACTCGCCAGATCCTTGGTCAAAACCCATGCCGATAGATGCGAGCGAGCTTTAAGCAATGGAAACCCCTCCGGATATCGCCAAACGGACACGACCCTTTTTCCTGAATTATTTCACGAAACTGGGCAACGACCTGAACACGCTTACCGCGGCTCCCGTGGTCTGCACGCTCCAGGAGATCGAGCTCAACCGAGGTCGGGATGACCTGGAGCTTTTGTTCGAATCGGATCGCAGCGTGGCGTATGTCACGGAAGATGGCCTGCACTCCGGCGACATTCACCTCATCTTCGACATCGCCACCTCGATTGCCTTGAGCGGTCTGATGATGATGATGGGGGCCTCCGTCATTCAGAGTCAGGTCAAGAACCGCGAATACAACGAAGAGATCCAGGAGGGCTTCCAGGAGGTCGCCAACCAGGTGGTTGGCGCGCTTAACGACTTGGTGGAGAAGAAACTCCCCGAGGGTGGACATCTGTTTCTCGAAAGCACCACCCACGTCACCTACGGCGACTTTCCCAAAACTTTCAAGGAAGGGACCACCTATCTTTCGGTGGCCGTTCAAATCCAGGTGTCGGATTTTCCGCCCCAGACCGCCTACTGGGTGTTGTCACGGGGATTTGCCGAGACCCTGTTGAAGGTCAAAATTCCGGGGACCGACGCCGAGATCGCCGCGGACACGCAACGCGCCGGTGGTGCCGCCGAGGCCATCAAACCCGCGCCCGTGGAGGCCCCACCTCCACCGCCGCCGCCTCCACCACCGCCGCCGCCGCCTCCACCTCCCCCGCCGCCTCCCTCACCACCGCCGGCCAAACCCGCGGGCAAGGGCTCTGCCGGAGCTGGCAAGGGTGGCGTCAAAGGGATGGCGAGCGGAAGCGCGGACGAAGGGGAGTTGACCTTCCTGGATCCCTATCAACCGGAAGAGACCGGTCGGGAGGTCATGAACGCGGTGCTCGACGACGACGGCGTCAACACGACGCGCGGTGGTCGTTCCCCAGGTGGCAAGTCGGGCGGCAAGGCCTCCATCGCCATGGGCGAGGTGTTCGGTCCACTCCCGCAGATCCAGTATGCCAAGGACTCCCTGCCCATACCGAACGACAAGGGCAGCGTCAAGAGCCTGATCACCGAATTCCCCTTCACCCTGCGGGACGATGAACGGGTGATCGTGGCCATCATGGCCATGCGCACGGATGGCTATCGCTACATCGGCATCGAGAAGGGTGGAAAGCTACTGCGGGTGGTCAGCTACAGTGACTTGCGTCAGATCATGGGACCGTTCTTCGGCACCAAGGCGATGACTCAGCGCGACAAGGCACTCTGCAACCTGCCTCTCGGCAAGATCAACGCCAACCAGCGGACGGTCACCATCTCCCTGGATGGCACCATCACCGAGGCTGCGGATCTGATCATGGAGCATCGCCTGCACGCCCTGCCCGTGGTGAGCCACCACGGCGTGCTCCGCGGTTTCGTCACCCTGCACGGTCTGCTGGACTACTACCGCCGCAAAAAGCAGCAGTAAACGTGCCTGATGGGGGGAGAACCCCTCACCCCCGTACCATGGACCTCCCTTCGGGAGTTCCATGGTAACGTGCCTGATGGGGGGAGAGCCCCCTCACCCCCGTAGCATGGACCTCCCTGCGGAAATTCCACGGTACCGGCTCCAGCGGGCAAGCACCCGTGGCACCCTTGAGCCATGGCAGATCGAAAGAATGCCTCATCACCAGAAAAGTCACGTCGGTCTCTTACCCAGGAGGCGATGAGCCGACGATTCACCATCCACCTGTTCGCACATTCAATCACCCGCAACAGCCGGATTCAGGATGATGGGAAGATCCCTTTCCCTCCCCCGCCCGTGAACCTCCCCGACGGGAGTTCCACGGCACATTGACAGAGACACCTTGGACACACAGGACAAGATTCCGCAGAGCCGGCTGAAAGAGGCCGCGAGTCGCTGGAGAGAGGATGCGTCACCATGGCTGGCCGGGCCGGCAACTCGACATTGAACGCAATGCCGAGTTCTTCGCCAACCTGACCAACTCCATCCCTTTTGACGTGATCAACCTGAGCTTGCACGAATTGAACCATGCCGAGTTCTTCGCCAACCCGACCAACTCCATCCCTTTTGACGCGATCAGCCCGAGCTTGCACGAATTGAACCATGCCGAGTTCTTCGCCAACCCGACCAACTCCATC
>NZ_JBZVFG010000045.1:0-379 GCF_058402785.1 Candidatus Magnetaquiglobus sp. | reverse complement strand
CCTTTTGACGCGATCAGCCCGAGCTTGCACGACAGGTTGCCCAAGAGAGCGGAGCTCAACGGAGGGCTACCGCCAAAAACAAAAAAAGCCGACGGACAAAAGTCCACCGGCTTGATCGTTTCAGGGTCTGCCCTGACATCTTGGTTGCGGGAGAAGGATTTGAACCTCCGGCCTTCGGGTTATGAGCCCGACGAGCTACCTGACTGCTCCATCCCGCGATACCCGCGTTGCGCGTTGACCGCGCCCTATCCATGCTTGCTCGATGGTGGAGTCTGTCTCGACACCATCTCAGCCCCCCCTTACGGGGTTCTGCGCAAACAATTGAAAAAAACTTCCTGGCAGTGACCTACTTTCCCGCGTCTTGAGACGAAGTATCATC
>NZ_JBZVFG010000044.1:26259-34231 GCF_058402785.1 Candidatus Magnetaquiglobus sp. | reverse complement strand
CATCAAGTCGCTCACCTCGTTGAGCAATTTGACGTGCTTCTCCTTGTGGGCCGGGGTGTCGGGATACTGATATTTTTCGAACAGCTTCTCCTCGCGCCCGAAGTGGAAATGGGTGTAATCGGCCAGTTCGGCCATGATCTTCATGACCTGTTCCTTGCCCGCGCTCTGCTTAAGCAACTTGTGGATCTGGTTCACCATGTCCACCAGCTTCTTGTGGTCGTTGTCGATGTCCACCATGCCGGTATCCAGATTGCCGGTCCACGGGAAAAAGACCGAATCGTCCTCGATGTCCTTGCCGTTCTCCAGATAGAGGATATCCAGCAGCGAGAAGAGTTTGCGAACCATCGACAGATATTCAAGCAATCTTTTGTCCGCCAGTTCCGGCCCCTCTTCGGAGACCTTGAGAATCCGCTCCAGGGTCTCGACCGCCTTGGCGAAGATCTGGCCGTGCTGGCGGCTCATCTCCTGGAATCGGGGGCTGTTGCCATAATCGCTGGCGGCGGTGGCCTGGATCCAGGCGTGCAGAGGGGAGTCCTCGGGTTTGAGCCACCGTTCGCGCGGCAGACGGATGCGACCCGGAATGGCCTGCTCCATGAGACTGTGCCAGCCGAGGAAAAAGGCCTTGGAGGCGCGCATGTCGAAAATCGGCGTGCCCAGATCGGCCTCGGCCTGGGCGGCATAAAGCGCGCCGCACATATCCTGCAATACCTCGCCCATGCGGGCGAACTGGGTCGAGGAGCCGCGGGTCATCGCCACCACGGAGGAGGCCTCGCCCATGTTCTGCTGCACCACGTTGGAGGCCTCCAGCGTGGTTTGGGTGGATGCCATGATGTCGTTGGAGAGCACCTGGGCGTGACGGGTCATGTCGGCCATCGACTCGGCGGCCATGGCCACGGTCGAAGCCGACTTGGCCACCTCGCCGGTACCGGCGGCGGCCTCCTGGGCGGCGCGCGCCACCTCCTGGGCGGCGGTGCCCAACTCCAGGGCGCTGCGGGTTACCTCGCCGGCGGCCTTGGCCACGTCATCCATGGCGTTCGAAATGGTCACCATGGCCACGGATTGCATCTCCACCGATTCGGTGATCTCGCGGTTGGCCTCGTTGATGCGGTCGATGCTCCCCGCCACGCTCGAATTGGCCTCGGTGGCCTCGCGGGTGTTGCCCTGGATGCGGTTGATCTTTTCGGAAATCATCCGGGTGGCATCCCCGGTCTGACGGGCCAACTCCTTCACCTCGTTGGCCACCACCGCGAACCCCTTGCCCGCGTCGCCCGCGCCGGCGGCCTCGATGGAGGCGTTCAGGGCGAGCATGTTGGTCTGTTCGGCGATGTTGTTGATGATGTCCACCACGTCGCCGATCTCCTGGGCCGAGGAGGAGAGGCGATCCATCACTTCGCGTACGCCGAGGGCGTTGGAGTGGGCGGTTTCGGATTCGGCGCTGGCGCTCTGGCAACGACGGTTGATCTCCTCGAGGGCCGAGGTGATGTTCTCGATGGAGGAGGCGACGTTCTTGACCGACTCATCGACCCTCGTGAGGTTGTTGTTCACGCCGTCGATGTTGGCGGTGATCTCCTCGGCGGCGGCGGCCATGGTGGCGATGTTGGCGCTTGCCTCCTCGGCCCCGGCGGCGATGGTGACGATGTTGTGGGTCACCTCCTCGGCGGCGGTGGCGATGCCGTTGATGCTCTCGGTGGATTGTCCGATCGCCAGGGTGATGGTGTTGACCTCCTGGGAGAGGGTGTCGTTCTTCTCGGAGACCCCCTCGACGATCCGTTGCGAGCTTCTGGCGTCGTCACCGATCTGATCGCGGATCTTGATCAACTCGGCGACGCAGGCGGTGATGCCGCCGGAGTGCATGTTGATGATGCGCATGATCTTTTCCAACCGGTCGGCCAGCCGGTTCACCGCATGTGCGATGCCGGTGGGATCGGCACCTTTGCTGCGGATGCGAATGGTCATGTCGCCATCCGCCAGACGCCGCACCGTGTCCTCCACCAGGTGGATGTCGCCGCCCACCTGGAACAGGATGGTCTTGGCGATGACGAGCGACAAGGCGACCAGCACGATCAGCACGACGAGGATCTCTTCGAGCAACAGAATCAGGTCGGCATGAAAGGCCCGATCCACGTCGTCGATGTAGATGCCGGTGCCCACGATCCAGCCCCAGGGCTTGAAGCCCATCACATAGGAGATCTTGGGAATCGCCTTGGTGGGATCCTTGGGATCGGTCCAATCGTAGGAGACAAAGCCGGACTCCTGTTTCTTGACCACCTCCACGAATTCCAGGTAATGGGACTTGCCGTGGTGATCCTTGACACCCGAAACATCCTTGCCCTCCAGATCCGTTTTGTTCGGATGCATGACCATTTTCGGGGTCATGTCGTTGATCCAGAAGTAGTCGTGCGCGATATCCCCATAGCTGAAGGTGCGGATCATCGCCTTGGCCGCCTCTTGGGCCTGGGTCTGGTTCATCTCGCCGGCGATCTGCCTGGCATGAAAGAATTTCAGGACATCGTGGGCAGTGTCCACCAACTGGCGGGTTCTGGTTTGGCGATCCTCCAGCATCCCGTCCTTTTTGGCATGCAAAAGCAGCATGCTGGTCACCACGAGACTCAGAATCGCCAGGACCAGGATGATGGCGATCCGTTTGGGCAGGCTCAATCGACCAATGTAGGCCGCGACGACGGAGAGCGATGGGGAGGATTTCATGGGCTTGCCTTTTCCGGAAGGGATGGTGAAGCATGAATACTCCATGATACCCCAATTGATTAACAAAACGGAAGGGACCTTGCAATAAGTTGCGTAAATCCTTGCTCCCGCGCCGCTTGCACGCCAGGCGTTGCCGGCTCCGCCAGCACAGATCAAGCCCGCGCGCCCGTTCACGACTTCATCCCGGATGTTGCACCCCCCATGCAGATGTCGTCGTTACCCACTCCAACGCGAAAAAATGAAAAAAAATCGATTTTCCCATTGACCTTCCTTGGAAGCTCCGCTATAAAGGGGAGTGTTTCCCGGCTGCGGGCCTATAGCTCAGATGGTTAGAGCGCACGCCTGATAAGCGTGAGGTCAGTGGTTCAACTCCACTTAGGCCCACCATCCTCCGCAATACCTCCTGCATCAAACGATTCATGATGGGGAAAACCTCCCCTCACCCTCCCGACCGTGAACCTCCTCTTTGGAAAGGGCCACGGCCAAAAAAATTCTGCCGTCATTTCACCCGTCTGGTGTGTTGGTTCGCGCTTCAAAAAAAAACCAACGCGCTGGATGCCGACCATCAGGGAATCACCGTCGTGATCAATCCTTGGCAGGTCTGATCGGGGTGATCAGGGCAGACCAAGATGGAAAACGAGACCAGCAGGCTCTCGACCATTCATGACCTTCCAAACGTTGCAAGCCACGCCCGAGATGACCAACAGCGCTTTCGAAACACCGGGTCAGGTGGATCACATCTTCAGCTCACGCACCAGCACCAGCAGCGCGGAATGGAGCCAACCTTCCAGCGGCGAGCGCGGTTCGGCCTCCAGGTGGACCGTGCCGCGCAGACGCACCGGGTACGGAGGATGGTCCGCCTCGCTCGTCAGATGAATCTTGAACCACGCCCCCTCCGGCACCACGCTCCGCTGTTGCAGCCGCGCCGGAATCGGTCCCCCGGACAACGAAGCGAGCAACGGTTCGTCCAACTCCGCCACTGCGCTCGCCTCCAACTCCGCCAAACGGACCGCCACGCCGGGAAACTCCACCCCCTCCGGAACGAACACCCCGCGCGCCCCGGCCCGAACCCGCCCCAGATCTCCCTCCTCCAGATAGGCCCAGACCGCCGACTGCCGCCGTTCCACCAGGGTAGCCAGATGGGTGCCGCCTCCCATCCAGACCCCCTCGGTCAACTCCGGGGCCAGATCCAGGATCTCTCCCGCGAAAGGCGCGGTCAGCACCAGACGCCGCTCCTCGGCCTCCAGACCGGTCAGGGTGGCGGCGAAACGCTCCCGCTCCTCGCGGGCGGTGCGCGCACGACGACTCCAGGCGGCATCGAGGCCGGCCACGGCCAACTCCCAGCCGGCGTTGGCCATGCGCACCCCGGTCAACCGCTTCTGACGCTCCAGATCCGGCGCGCGCAGCACGAACAAGGGCTCCCCGGCCTCGACCCTGGCGGATTCGGACACATGAATCCGTTCCAGGCGTGCCGCGTGAGGAACATACAGACGGGTCAACACCGCCCCTTCCAGCAAAGCCGGGGCATTCACCCGCGTGGACCAGGGAACGGCCAGAAGCAGCGTCGCGCCCGCCAGCAACAGCGGCAGTCGCCAGGGGGTGCGCGCCACCGGCAACACCCGCCGCCAGGCCAGGATTTCGAACCAGACGGGACGGATGATGAACCAGCCGATCTCGACGATGAACAGCAGAATGCCGACCACCTTGACGAAAAAGTGATACACCAGCACCGCGATGCCCAAAAAGAGCACGAAGCGGTAGATCCAGGTGGCCAGCGCGAAAAGGATCAGGAACCGCCGCATGCGCCCGGAAAACTCCTCGGGGCACGGAACCCCGAGACGAAACAACCGCTCCCGCAACCACCAGCGCGCCACGCGAAAGGATCGCTCGTGCAGGTTGGGCAGATCCAGCCAGTCCGACAGGATGAAATAGCCGTCAAAACGCATGAAGGGGGAGACGTTGATGGCCAGGGTGGTGGCCAGCGAGGTCGTGGCGATCCAAAAGGCCATCTCGCGCCCCTGGCCAGGAGGGAGAAACTGCCAGGCCAACAGGGCCAGCACCGCCAGGCACCCCTCGGCCAGCATTCCGCCGCAGGCGATCATCAGTCGCCGCCGTTTGTCGGACAGTTTCCAGGCCTCGGTGGTGTCGGTGTAGAGCATGGGCAGCAACACCAGAAAGGCCACCCCCATGGTGGGCACGCGACATCCGTACCGTTTGGCGGTGTAGGCGTGTCCGAGTTCGTGCAGGCTTTTGACGCCGATCAGGGTCAGCCCATACCCCACGAGCAGATTGCCGGACTCCAGATGGTGCAACAGCGCGGCGTGAAACGCATCCCAGCGCCGCAACAACAAAAACAGCGCGACCGCCGCCAACGCCACCATGAACCGTGCGAAAAAGGCCCCATACAGAGGCCGCGCCAACGGATAGGTGCGGTTCAGGAAGTGGTCGGGCCTGATGAGCGGAATGCGAAAGAAAAGATAGTGATGCAACAGCCAGGTGAGCCAGTGCCCCCTTTCGGCCAAGGCGAGCCGATGGAAGCGCCGGGTGGTCTCCGGGTGGACGGAACGCAGCAGATGGTTGTCCGCCAGGAATTTCAACACCTCCTCGATTTCCGCATGGGTCACCGACAAAGCGGTCTCGTGTCCGATCCGTTCGGCGATGCGGACACCATCGCCCTCCCCCCAGCGTGACAGGATCTCGAAGGTGGGCCAGTTGATCTGAAAGAATCGGTTGCGGGTCGGATCGGCCAGGGTGAAGCGCGGCGACCCGTCCAGGGCACGCGCCCGCCCGTGAAGCACGATCTCCTCGCGCAGCGGCGGCAGGATGAGCGCGGTTTTCACCATCCCAGCCATTGTCGCGCCAAGGCCAGAGGACGCCGCGCCATCCACCAGCCGAGGGATACCGTGTCGCCGGCGATGCGCGCGGTTCCCTTCAACCCCAGACGGGGCGGTTCGCCCCCCTCCCCGTCCAGGGTGGCGCGCAACTGATGGGCCACGATGCCATCCGGACGAGCGACCGGTTCGTAGGCCAGAAGTCGCAGCCGCGCGCCACGGGGATGGAGCGGGTCGATGTTCAAGAAGAGCGTCACCGGCGCACCGGCCTCAAGCGGAATCACGTCGCCCGCCGACAGCCACGCCTCCACCTCGCCATCCCGCGCATCGGCCACGGTGAGGATCTTTTCGCCGGTCATCACCGGACGACCGATCCACCCCTGGGGATCGCTGAACAAGGCGATGCCGGCACGGGTCGCCTTCACCCGCCCCCGCGCGAGCAGATCCCGCACCCCATCGGCTTCCAGACGTTTCTCCTCGACCCGCCCGGAAAGAATCGCCAATTGTGCCTTGGAGCGCGAATCCTGCAACGCCAGTTGCGAAGTGACCAGATACTCGGATTCGGCCACGGCCAGGCTCTTTTCCGCCACCTCCAGGCGACTTTTCAGGGTGGTTTCGTCCAGATCGAAGAGCGGTTGGCCAGGGGTGACCGGATCGTTGGGCTGCACATGGAAGCGGTCGATCACCCCATCCATCGGCGAGCGGATCACCTCGGGATGACGCGACACCACCTCGGCGGGGGCCAACACCGTCAGCGGCACCGGCCAGGCCAATCCCCCCATCATCAGCAGCCCCACCACGACCCGGGTTTTCCAGCGTTGCGCGGGCAGGATCGTTCCCAGGGCACGCCCGCCGCCTCGCAGACAGCGCCAGGCATGGGCATGGCTTTCGCCCAAATGGCGCAACAGTTCGACCTCGGCCTCCTCGAACGGGGTCTCGCGCGCCAGCAGCAACCACCCCATGAGCGTCTCACCGACCCGCAAAGGGATGAGCAAAGCCATTTCCGGCCACCATTCGCTCCAGCCGTCGCGCACCTCCAGGGGGGCGAACGCCCCTTCCATCAACAGGGGAGCGTCGCTGGCGACCGGCTTCAAGTGCGCGAAAAGATGGCGCAGCCACAACACATACGGCACATTGGCATCCACGCTCGGGATGCCGGACAACGCCTCCACCGTTCCCGAGGCGTTCCAGAGCACGGCTTGGCGATAGGGGACCAGACCGTGGGTCTCGTTGACCAGAATGAAACGCAGCATCTCCAGATCCGGAGCGTTGCGGATCCGTTGCGCCAATTGCAACAGCGTCACCAGGGGGTGGTAGGCGTTCATGGTTGCCCGGCGGCGGGCGGGGTGATTTCGACGCGACCGCTCATGCCGGCGAGCAGCTCCGGGAAATTCCGGGTGAAGGCGCCGGTAACCTTGACCGACTGGCTGACCGCATCGACCCGCGCGCCGACACGCAAGATCCTGGCGGCATGCGCCTTCCCGGTCTCATCGACGTGCATCGTGAAGGTCAGGTCGGGTTTCAGCCAGGTCAGCCAGGCGGATGGGGCGATGAACTCGATCTCCAGGCGGCTGTCGTCGAGGATGTCGAGGATCGGTTGACCGGCCTGGAGATATTGAAACTCCCGTGCCTTCTGTTCCGCGATCCGACCCGAAAAGGGGGCGGCGATCGTGCATTTGGCCACGGTGGCGCTCATCCAGGACAACTCGGCGCGAGCCTTGGCCGCCTCGGCGGCGCTGGTGACCACCTCCAGTCCGCCGAGGGTCTTCATTTCCGCCAGCCTGGCGTTGACCGAGGAGAGTTTCTCCGCGGCGGTCAACGCGGCACGGGCCTTTTCCATCTGCGCCTTCTGGATGGCGCAGTCCAGGGAGACCAGCGTCTCACCGGCCTTGAAACGCCCTCCTTCCGCGACATGGATCTTTTCGATGCGCGCCGGCAGTTCGTTGGAGAGGGTGGTGAACTGCCTGGGCAGAATCTGGGCGCGCAGCAACCCCGAGGCCGGCAATGCGCTTGGGGCCGGAGCCGGGAGCGGATGCGTCGCGACCGGCGTGGATGCGGCGGACGCAGGCGGCTCCACCAACCGATTGACCGACAACGGGGGCCTGGTGGCAGGCTCGACGCGCGATTCGGCATGCGCCGTCGCCGACCCGAGGGAGCCGAGCATCCCAAGTCCGGCGACGATCAGCATCCGGGTTTGCCCCGCGATCATGGCTCCATCGCAATCCGAGAGATCGCCACCCACTCATTCTCGCCGATACGCGCCCAGCCGGCCCATTTGTTCTGTTCGAACACCGACACGTTTTCATCTTTGGCGAGCAGACGAACCGTGCTGAATTTCATGCCGGGGCCGGAACGCACGTTGGAGGCCATCTTGACCTTGGCCTGTTTCACGACCGAACTCTCTTTCGCCGGCCTGGACTCGACGGGTTCCGACG
>NZ_JBZVFG010000044.1:0-26159 GCF_058402785.1 Candidatus Magnetaquiglobus sp. | reverse complement strand
CGACGGGTTCCGACGCGACGGGTTTCGACGCGACGGGTTCCGACGCGACGGGTTTCGACGCGACGGGTTCCGACGCGACGGGTTTGGCGGCGATCGTCGGCGCGGAAGTCTGGCCAGTCAGCCACCGCTCGACCCGCCCCGTCAGATCCTCCAGGGATCCCTCCCGAATCGATCCCACCGCCGGGTCCTGACCCGTGGTGGCCATCATGCGACCAAAAGCGTTATGTGCCTGGGACAAGGACTGATAACGACGCAGCTCGGCCAGAATCGCGCTCGTGGCACTCGCGATGCGATCCAAGGGATTGGCCGCCTCCTGCACGGCACGGTTCTCCATGTGCCTGGCCAGGGACTTCTCCACATGATACAACTCGTCGGTACGCTTGAACTGGGTGCTGGCCTGCTCGAACTGACGATGCGCCACATGCACCTGCGACAACAGCGCCATGCGCAGGGCCAGACGTTTCATCTCCACCACCTCTTCGTTGCTTTTGGCATACGCCTGCTGAGCCGGCGCGGAGAGCAGTCCCAACAGGTTCCACGTCACCCGCAAACCCGCATCGTACCAATCCTTGTTCATGGAGAACGAATTGTCGTCGTGCTGCCTGGAAGCCGACAACGAAATACCGGGAAAAAGTTTCAACAGCGTCTTGCGACTCTCGTCCGCCACGATGCGCGTTTGATAGGACATCTCGCGCACATCCGCCTGGTTGAGCATGGCCAACTCCTCCATTTTGTCGAGGGGCAGACTCCAGACCGGCAGATTCAACACCCCCTCCGGCACCGCCAGGGTGTATTGGGTTCCGGGAGGCAGGGTCATCATGGCCGCCAACTCCACATGAGCCGCGCCCATCTCCTGTTGCAAGCTCTCCAACTGGCGCAGATTCTCCAACAGACTCTTGCGGTATTGCAGGTTCTCCACCGGCGAGCGCAATCCGCTCGCCTCGGCTCGACGGGCATCCGCCAGGGCCGACTCGGCCAGCTTCACCACCGCCTGGATGCGCGGTTCCAGCTGTTGCGCGGCCACGGCTCGCCAATAGGCGGAACGGGCCTCCTGCACCAGATTCTGGATCACCTTGCGCTCGCGCTCGCGGGCGATCAACAACCGGTCGGCATTCTGTCTGGCGTTGTAGTAGCTCACGCCGAAATCCAGGATGTTCCAGGTCAATCCCAGATCCGCCGTGGTGTGGTGGCGATCCTGGGAGGTGGACATCTCCAACGACTGCTGGCCGGTGGTCACCGAACGGCTGTTGGAGGCGCTCACGTTGGAACGCGCCGTGGTCGCGGCATTGGCCGCCACCTTGGGCAGAAGCTCAAAGGTATCCAGGCTGGTCAGATCCAACGCCTGAGCCTCTTCCATCACCTTCACCTGGTGATCGAGGTTGTGCCGCAAGGCACGGGCGACCACCTCGGACAGGGTGATCGGATGGCCAATCGGATCCGCGGGACGAAACATCGAGGCCAAGTCGGATTGGCGTTGCTTTTCCAATTCCGGCAGGGTCAGTTGCCGCGGAGAGAGGGAACAACCGGTCACCAACAGCGCCGCACTCAACAGGCAGCCCGTGACAACACGACGTGAGGATGATTTGGACTTTATGGTCATGAGTATCTCCAATTGCACGCAAGGTACATGGTATGTGTTCTCATTCAAATGACATGGTATTCAGAAAAACACAAGGATCCTCAATCCATCAACCTTTCTGCCGAGACTCTTCCGGCTGTCGGGATATCCTCGGCAACGATCTTGCGGCGGTTGGCACCCCCCATACCGGGAGAGCCACGTCCCGCATGGGACGGCAAGCCGACTTTGACCGTCCTGATGCCATCCACTTCAACCAAGAATCATCCCAACCAGCCGGCGACGACATCGGGGTGAAACGCCAAGCCGAAAAAACCCGCCAGGCCGGTGGCCACCCCGAACAGAGCGAACACCGTGGCCACGCCGAACAGCCAGCGGCGTCGGGTCAGGGCGCTGATGCCCAACAAGGCGATGGCGATCCCGATTCCGGCCTCGGCCATGTCGAACTGGTCGTCCCGATAATTGAGATCCTCGTAGGCTTTCTCGTGCCCCTCGGCCTTTTCCCGGATCTCCTCCTTCTCGGTGCCGTAACGGGTCGCCTCGGCCTGGTAGTGGGCGATCCGCTCCTCGATCAAGGCCCGATACGCATCGGAAGATCCCTCCCTGGCCTTGTCCAGCTTCAAGCTGGCCACCATGTTCTCGGCCATGTGCTGCTTGACGTTCTTGAACTGATAGTGCGCCCAGGAGTCCACCGCCTGGGCCTGATGCTGCCCCATCGACTGGGCGATGTTGCCATCCTTGACGTTGAACACCCCCAACAACGTCGCCAACACCGCGGTCAAGGCCGCGATCAGAAAATTCAAACGGGAATCCTCGCTCTCATCCCGTTCCATGGACTCGACCACCGATGCGCGCTGCTCTCCACCATCCGCCATGAACGTTCTCCTTCGATTGAAAATGAAACACCAAACCCGTCACCATGCGTGGCAGACGATCCTGCCACCAGATTCATTGATAACTCAATAATAACACTCAAGATGGATTGCATTCGGAATTTACAAGAACATGACATTCGAATGGCCAATCATGACACCAAACTGATTCAAATGCGCCTAGAATTTTCAGGTTCCCCCTCACAATCCATCGCCAGCCCAAGGTTCTCCACATGAATGTCATCATCATTGGCGTCACCCCCATCAGCGAAGTGCTGGCCCAATACATGGTCGAGGAGGGACACGACATCCACGTCGTGGATCCGAACTCCGAGGCGATCGCCCACCTCCTGGCCAAAGTGGATGTGCGCGCGTTGCAAGGAGATGTGCGCGACCCGGAGATCCTCCGCGAGGCACACATCCATTCGGCGGATCTGGTGATGGCGGTCACCAACTCCGACACCAGCAACATCGTCACCGCACTGGGTCTCCACTCTCTGGCCCCCAAGGCCAAGGCGGCCATCTGGGTCCGCGACGAGCAGTTCACCGGCAACAACCACATCTGGAACGGCTCCCAACTCGACAAAACCATGGTGCTCACGCCGGAACGCAACGCCCTCAACCTGGTGATGGACCTTCTGGAGATTCCGCTCTCCTTTGAAGTCACCTCGTTTCTGGACGGCAAGATCCACATCGCCGGATTCCGGCTGCAAGACGACAGCCCGCTGATCGGCAAACGGCTCAAGGATGTGGCCAAAAGCCGGGAGAATCGCACCCTGATCGCCGCCGTGGAACGCGGTCGGGAGACCCACGTTCCGGACGGAGATTTCGTTTTCGGGACCAACGACCGGCTCTACATCCCGCTTCTGGCCGGACAGGAACTTTCCTCGGCCTTTGCCTTCATGGGTCTGGAGCAGAGCCATCTGCGCATGCACAAAAGCCATCACCTGATCGCCGGCGGGGGTCGCATGGGGTTGCAACTGGCGTTGAAACTGGAAAACGAGGGCTTCCGCCCCACCCTCATCGAAAAAAATCGCGCCCGCGGACAACTGCTGGTGGAACGGCTTTCCAAAACCCGCGTGTTGTTGGGCGACATCACCGATCCAAGTCTCATGCAGGAGATGATCCACCCGGATACCACCTTCATCGGCCTGACCGGCAACCAGGAACTGAACTTCATGTCCTCGGTGCTGGCGCGCCGGTTCGGCGCGGGACGATCGATCACCATGTTCGACAACGAGGGATACATCTCCCTCTCCGCCTTCATGGGCATCGATGCGGCGGTCCATCCGAACCTGACCGCCATCGGGCAGGTATTGGGGCTGCTGCGCCCCTATGACGTGCGCGAGGCCCATCTGATGCTCGGGGGCAAGCTCGAAGCGGTGCTGGTGCGTCTGGAGCGCGACTCGCCGCTGGTCGGCAAGGCGCTCCACGAGGCCGGCATGCCCAAAGGGGTGATCGTCGCCGCGCTGCTGCGCAAAAATCGCCTTTTGCTCCCCGAAGGCAGCACCCACCTCTTGCCCGACGATCAAATCCTGATCGTCACCCACCGCCAGAGCAAACATAAACACAAACTCAACCAACTGATCAAGCCGGGACACTGACCCCATGAATCACACGATGAACCTGCGGGTACTCTCCCTGCTGGCCATTCTGCTCTCTTTCACCATGGCCGCCCCTTTGCTGGTCGCCTGGCTGTTGCATGAGGATATCCGTCCCTTCGTGCATGCCATGCTGGTCGGTGGCGGCATGGGTGGGGTGCTGTTTCTCGCGACCCGCCAGGCACGCACGGAACTCCACGCCCGCGACGGCATCCTGATCGTGGGACTCGGCTGGACCATGACCACGGTGTTGGCCGGACTGCCCTTCGTGTTCGGCGGTTGGATGGGGTGGATCGACTCCTGGTTCGAAACCGCATCCGGCTTCACCACCACCGGCGCCTCGATCCTCACCGACGTGGAGATCCTCCCCAAGAGCCAACTCTTCTGGCGCTCGGAGATCCAATGGCTCGGCGGCATGGGAATCCTGTTGCTGGCCATCGCCATCCTCCCCTTCCTGGGGGTGGGCGGCATGGAAATCATGAAGGCCGAGGTCCCCGGTCCCACCAAGGATCGACTGGTGCCGCGGGTGGCCAGCACCGCGCGCATCCTCTGGGTGCTCTACACCGGCCTCACCATTGCCAACATCCTCGTTTACATGGGCTCGGGCATGGGTTTCCTGGAAGCGATCGATCATGCTTTCACCACCCTGGCCACCGGCGGCTTCTCCACCCGCAACCTGAGCCTGGCCGCCTTCTCTCCCGCCACCCAGTGGTGGTGCACCTTCTTCATGTTCGTGTCCGGCGCCAATTTCCTGTTGCACTACCGCCTCTTCTATCGGCGCGACCTGGCCATCTTCTCGGATCCGGAGCTGAAAACCTACACAGGTATCGTGATCATCTCCTCCACCTTGATCGGCATGACTCTCATGTTCGAGCAGAACAAGGATCTGGAACTGGCCATGCGCCACGCCTACTTCAATGTCGTCTCGGTGATGACCACCACCGGCTTCGCCAACGACGACTTCGCCCAATGGCCGCTCTTTTTGCAGGCGATCCTGTTGAATCTCATGGTCATCGGCGGCATGGCCGGTTCCACGGCGGGCGGGGTCAAGGTGATCCGCCTGGTGATGATCTGGGAGCTGTTCCTGAACATCCTCGACCGGTTGATGACCCCGCGCCGTCTGACTCTGCCCAAATACGCCGGCACCAGCATCCCGCCGGAGGTGATGGAGGGGAGTCTGATCATGGTGGTGGTGTTCTTGTTCGTGATGCTGCTCTCGGTGATCGTGCTGACCGCCGTGGGATTGGATTTCACCACCGCCTTTTCCGCCTCGCTGGCCTGCATCGCCAACGTGGGACCCGGCATCGCCAAGGTGGGACCGATCGAGAACTACGCCTTCATCCACGATGCCGGCAAACTGCTCCTCACCGTCACCATGATCGCCGGACGCCTGGAACTCTTCACGGTGCTGATCCTCTTCTTCCCCCGCTTCTGGAAGGGACACTGACCCTCCACGCCCACTCGCCGGCGTGATGTCTGGCCTCGGCGCGGATGGAAGAACGGATGCGCACCGGCATGGTCAAATCGGATGCGGAGCCTGATCTCGGCGCGCACGGGCGCGCGCTCCAAAGGGGATGACCAAGAGGTTGCGCTGCGCGCCTGATCTCGGCGCGCACGGGCGCGCTATTCGTCGTGCATGCGGTAGCCCACCCCCATCTCGGTCATCAACAACCGCGGCTGGGCCGGATCGAACTCCACCTTGCGGCGCAGCTGCGCCATGAACACCCGCAAGGTGTGGGTCTGATGGGTGTAGTGCGGGCCCCATACCTCCTTGAGAATCTGCTGATGGGTCAGAACCCGTCCGGCGTTGCGCGCCATGAGCAACAGCAGACGGTACTCGATCGGCGTCAGCGTGATCGGTTGTCCCTCGATGCGCACCTCGCGCCGCTCCGGGTCCAGATACAAGGGACCGACCTTCAAGATCCCCTCGCGCTGACTGCCCGACGCCAGCCGGGCCGCGTGACGCAGCCCAACCCGGATGCGCGCCAGAAGCTCGTTGACCCCGAACGGCTTGGTGAGGTAATCATCCGCCCCGGCATCGAGGGCCTCCACCTTGTCATCCTCGCGCCCGCGCGCCGAAATCACGATGATCGGCACCAGGCTCCAGCCACGCACCTCGCGGGTGAAATCGATGCCATCCCCATCCGGAAGCCCCAGATCCAGCAACACCATCTCCGGCGGATGGGAGGTGACCGCCAGTCGCGCCTCGCGGACATTGACCGCCTCGATCACCTCGAACTCCCGCGCGCTCAACGCGGTTCGCAAAAAACGCCGCATCTGCGGCTCATCCTCGACCACCAGAATCCGTGATCCCGCCGTGGGTTTCATCTTGTCACTCCCCCATCCTCCCGCAACGCCTCGCGTTCGTCGGCATCCGGATAGAGATCCATCGGAATGGGGGGCTGGGGCAGTTCGATGCGGAATTCCGCCCCGCCTCCGGCCCGATTCAACGCGCGAATCGTGCCATGATGGGCCTCCACCACCCCCCGACAGATCGCCAGCCCCAAACCCGATCCTGGCACTTCACTTCCCGCGCCGCGCACGAACTTCTCGAAGATACGCTCCTCCTCCCCCAGGGGGATACCCGGTCCGCGATCGCCGATGCGGATGATCACCCGATCCCGTTCCGCCCGTACCTTCCAGGAGATTTCGTTCTCCCGACGGGCGTGCTTGATGGCGTTGTCGAGCAGGTTCACCAGCACCTGTTCGAACAGCACCGGATCCACATGCACCATCGGCACCTTTTCGTCCACTTCCAGCGACACGCGCCGTCCGTCAACCCATGGCCCCAGTCGCGCCAGAGCCGATCCGGCCAGCTCCTCGAAGGGGATCCACTCCTGACGCAATCGGGAGACGCCGGATTCCAGACGCACCATGTCCAACAGGTTGCCGATCAGCCGCTCCATGCGTTCGGCCTCGGAGCAGATGGTCTCCAGCAGTTCCGCCTGTTGACGCGGGTCGAGACGGGCATCGTCGTCGCGCAGCGCGGTCCCGGCACCGGTGATGGCGGCCAGCGGGGTGCGCAGATCGTGGGATGCCATGCTCAGCAGGGCGGCGCGCATTTGTTCGGCCTGCACCCGCACCGCCGCGCCACGCGCCTCCTCGCCGAGACGCGCACGGTCCATGGCCAGGCTCGCCTGACGCGTGAACGCCTCCAGCAACCCCCAACGTCCCTGCTTGAGAATCGTCGCATCGCCGATGCGCACCGCCAATGTCCCGAATTGCGCCCCCATGGCGATCGGCAGGGCCGTGAACGCCTCATCCGGAAACACCTCGGTACCGCGACCGGCGGCCTGGCCGTTTTCGCAGCACCAGCGCACCACCACCATGCCCTGTTCGGAGAGCTGAAAGTAATCCGGAGTCACCGCCACCCGACTCAATCCGCCCTGGCCGTCCTCGACCCAGATGGCCGCCTCGCCGCCGAAAAGGCCCACGGCATGCCGGGTGATGATTCGCGCCACTTCCGCATCATCCAGGGTGGTCATCGCATCCCGTCCGAGACGAAACAGCCCCTCGGTCTGGAATTCGCGATCACGGGCCTCCTGCTCCTGGGCGCGAATGCGGTTCATCAGGCTGCTGATCACCCAGCCGACCACGAACAGGATGGTAAACGTGAGGATATATTGGGAATCGGAGACCAGGAAGGTGAAATAGGGATGGACGAAAAAGAAGTCGTAGGCCGCGACCGACAGGGCAGAGGTCAACAGCGCCGCGCCCTGCCCGAAGCGGAAGGCCACTCCCATGATCGGCAACAGATAGAGCATCACCAGATCCGGGGGGGTCAGCCAGGAGCGCCCCCAGAAGACCAGGATCGTGGTGACCGCCACGGAGAAGATGGCCGCGACATGACCGAACCACGAGGCATGATAGCCCTGGATGCGGGGTGGTCGGACGATCATCCGGTTCTCCTCGTCATCCCGTCGGTCATGGCGTCCGCCTCCCCGGCAAGAGAGCCTTACAAGTGGATGCCAGCCCCCATCTCGACCACCCGATGAGGCGGCAGTTGAAACCAGGAGGCGGCGCTGCTGGCGTTGCGCTGCATCCCCAGATAGAGCTGCTGGCGCCACAGAGGAAGTCCGGGACGGGCGCGGTTGGCGAAGAAGACCGCGCGTCCCAGGAAAAACGAGGTCTCGTCCGGATTGGACCAGTCCTTGAAAAGCTGTCCGGCCTTCAAGGCGCGCGGGATATCCGGGGTTTCGGCAAAGCCGAAACGGGCCACCACCCGATGAAAACCGTTGCCCAGATTCACCTCGATCAGCCGTTCTCCGTCCTCCAGGTACGGGGTATCGGCGAATTCAGTGGTCAGGATCACCACGGTTTCGTGGATGCTCCAGTGGTGTTGGAGATTCTGCACCAGGGCGCGGGGCGCGGTCAACGTGTGGGTGGTCATGTAGACGCCGATTCCCTGGGAGCGGGGAACCGGATTCTCCTGGAATTGACGCAGGAACGGAGCCAGGGGGATCTCATCCTTGGCCAGCGCCTCGCGGGAGAGTTCCACCCCCTTCTGCCAGGTGGACATCAGCATGAAGAGCATGGCACCCAGCAACAGGGGGAACCAGCCCCCATCCGGGATCTTCAAGGCATTGGCGGCGAAGAACACCAGATCGAACACCAGAAAGAAGACGGTCGCGGCGATGGCCCGTCCTTGGCTCCAGCCGAACATGGCGCTCAACACCATGCCGAAGGCCAGGGTGGTGTCGATGGCCATGGCGCCGGTGACGGCGATGCCGTAGGCCGCGGCCAGGTTGCTGCTGCTCTTGAACCCGAGCACGAGCAGAATCACCGCGCCGAGCAGGATCCAGTTGATGGCCGGAACATAGATCTGCCCCTCCTCGCGTTCCGAGGTATGGATCACGTTCATGCGCGGCAGGAAGCCGAGCTGCATGGCCTGGCGGGCGGCGGAGAAGGCGCCGGAGATCACCGCCTGGGAGGCGATCACCGTGGCGGCGGTGGCCATGCCGACCATGGGATAGAGCCCCCACTCCGGGGCGAGCAGATAGAAGGGATTCTTGAGGGTTTCCGGATCGTGCAGGATCATGCCGCCCTGGCCAAGGTAATTGAGCACCAGGCAGGGAAAGACCAGAAGCGTCCAGGCCAGTTGAATGGAACGACAGCCGAAGTGCCCCATGTCGGCATAGAGAGCCTCGGCGCCGGTCACGGAGAGGAACACCGATCCCAACACGATGAAGGCCTGTCCCTTGTGGACCAGGAAGAACTGCATGGCATGCAGGGGATTGAGCGACTGGAGCACCTGGGGATTCAGCAGGATCCCGCGGACACCGAGCGCCCCGAGCACCAGAAACCAGACCACCATCACCGGTCCGAACAGCGCGCCCACCCCTTCGGTCCCCTTGCGCTGGAACATGAACAGACCGAGCAGAATCACCAGGGTGACCGGCACCACCACCGGTTTCAACACCGGCGTGGCCAGCTCCAGCCCCTCGACCGCCGAGAGCACCGAGATGGCCGGGGTGATCACCCCATCCCCGAAAAAGAGGGCCAGGCCGCAGATACCCAACAGGTGAATGATCACCTTCCAGGTGGGGGTGGCGTTGGGAGAACGCAGCGCCAGGGCGGTCAGGGCCATGATGCCCCCCTCGCCCTTGTTGTCGGCGCGCATGATGTAGACGACGTATTTGATCGTGATGACGATCACCAGCGACCAGAAGATCATCGAGAGCACACCGAAGATGTCGGCCTGGGTCGGCGTGCCGCCGTGACCGGCGGAGGCGGCCAGGGACTCCTTGAGGGCGTAGAGGGGCGACGTGCCGATATCCCCGAACACGACGCCCAAAGCGCCGATCACCAGGGTGGACAGCCTGGTCGAATGACCATGGGGGGGGTGTTGGGACATGCCGCGCCTCCTTCGTTCCGTGAAGATCCGTGGGCCACCCCACCTGAATCGGCCTTGCGGCGGGTTCCTCCGTGGGCTCTCGTGGGTCAAAGGCGGCATGCTAATCGGAACGACATCAATTCGGGATCAAATCGCGCGCCATGAAATCAGGATTTCATCAAGACAAGAAGGAGGGGCGCCTGTTCGTCAACGGCGCGGTGGAGGAAAGTCAAGGAGGGCGTCGTTTCGATCGTTGCCGGGGTTCGGAAGGACGAACCCCGGCAACGACCATGGATGGGGGATCACGCGGCGGGTGGGGCGGTCAGGCCAGTCCCGAGGCCCTGGCGAACCGTTGCGCACCCTGGGTCAGGGCCTTGGCCAGGGACTCCTGATGCTGCTCCTGGCGCAACAGGTACTCCTCCTCGCGGTTGCTCAGAAACGCCATCTCCACCAGCACGGACGGGATGTCCGGAGCCTTGAGCACCGCGAAACCGGCCTGTTTGATGGTCTTGAAATGGAGGGACAAGGGCGGGGTGTTGGAGATCGAGGCCAACAGGTTGTTGCCGAGCAGCAGGGAGCGGTTGAGCGAATCCCTCTGGGAGAGATCCATCAGAATGCCCCGGACCTCCTGATCGGCCACATCGTCCAGATCGACGCCCCCGACCAGATCCACGTTGTTCTCGCGCTTTTCCAAAAGACGGATCGCCTTGTCCGGAGAGGGTTTGCCGCGCTCGGAAAGACAGTAGACCGACGCGCCACGCGCGGAGCTGACATGAAAGGCATCGGCGTGCAGGCTGATCAGGAGATCGGCCTGGAACTTGCGCGCCAGCGAAACCCGCTGGTTCAACGGCACGAAATAGTCCCCGTCACGGGTCAAACGGGCGGTGAAGCCGGGGATGGCATTGATCTCCCGGTGGACGCGCCGCGCCACGGCCAGGGTGATATCCTTTTCCCGCGCGCCGCTCGAACCGACCGCCCCCGGATCCACGCCGCCGTGACCCGGATCAATGGCGATCACCACACCCCGTTTGGAGCTGCGACTGAACGACTCCACCGCGGCATGCGCCACGGAAGAGGACAGACACAGACTGCCCAGCGTCAAGGCCATGGATTTCAACATCGCGCGCCGATCAAACATCGCTCCTGCTCTCCCTTGCGATCACATTTTTTTGACAGGGGTTTCGGAAGATTGATTTCAATAATTATCAAACGCTTGAATAATTTTTCCTGCTATCGGGCCATCAAACTGGCCATCCTTCAAGCAAGTCCCATACCGGTAATCGGCTCCTTTTCCTGACACTTGAGAAAAAATCAGCGTCAGGGCTACGCCACGGGCCAAAGATGTGTTATGCTGCCATTATCGAAATATCAACCAGGCCTGTTTCACACAGGCGCATCAGGGAGGGCCCCATGTCCACGGAGGATCCGGACGAAATCGCCAAATTCGAACGCATGGCCCACGAGTGGTGGGATCCGGATGGCAAATTCAAGCCGCTGCACCGCATCAACCCCTTGCGCACCGACTACATTCATCGTCGGGTGAAACCCGGCGGCGGAACGCTGGAAGGGGTGGAGCTGCTCGATGTGGGATGCGGAGGCGGAATCCTCTCCGAGGCGTTGGATGGGCTGGGCGCTCGGGTGATGGGAATCGACCGCTCGGAAACCATCATCAACGTGGCGCGCGCCCGTCAGCGGGAAAGCGGTTCCCAGGTGAGCTATCGGGTGCGTTCGGTGGAGGAGCTGGCCGAGGAGCGTCCCGCGTCGTTCGACGTGGTGGTGGCCATGGAGGTGCTCGAGCACGTCCCGGACGTGCCGGCCTTTCTGCGCGGCTGCGCGGCGCTGTTGAAACCGGATGGACTCTTCTTCTTCGCCACCCTCAACAAAACCATGCAGGCCTGGCTCATGGCGATCGTCGGCGCGGAGTACGTGTTGCGCTGGCTGCCGCGCGGCACCCACTCGTTCGACAAGTTCATCCGCCCGTCGGACCTGGGACGCTGGTTGCGTCACGCCGGGATCGGCATGCGCGACGTGACCGGCATGCATTACACCCCGTGGCGGGACTCCTGGGAGTTGGCGGTGGGCAAGGCCGAGGTCAACTATCTGGGTTACGGGATCCGGATGGCGGATCGCGCGGAGTCGGATCCAGCGTGACGCGCCGTTTGAGCTTGCCCTGGGACGAAAAGAACAACAGCTGATGACCGGCGCCTCGGGGCAACTCCACCAGCACGGCCACGCCGCTTGAATCCAGACCATTCACCTGGACCAGACGCGCGCCGGGGGGCAACGGGAGGGTCTCCTCCCCGACCACCGGGGTGCCCGTCTCCACCGGCGCGGCGGTCGTCACGCCCGTGGCGCCCCGTTCGACCAGCTTGACGATCAGACCCCCGAGTCCGGCCAGAAGCAACACCGCTCCAAAGATCACGAAGAATTTCAAGGCTCGCATGCTCTCTCCCCACCATTCAAGATTCATCCCCCCAACCGGGTGCCACGCATGACCGGTCACCACCCCGCCCCGCGTTGTCTGACCATTCCCGCCGAGCGCGCCGGCGAGCGTCTGGACAAGGCGCTCGCCGCCCTGGACGCGTCGTTGAGTCGCGCGACGATCCAGAGACTCCTCAAGAGCGGCGACATCCGCCGCGCGGACGGCTCGATCCCGCACGCCGACGACAAGGTACGCGCCGACGAGGGGTATCACATCGACATCCCGCCCCCGAAACCGATCGAGGCGCGTCCCGAGGCGATCCCCCTGGACGTGGTATTCGAAGATGATGCCATCATCGTCCTCAACAAGCCAGCCGGTTTGGCGGTACACGCCGGCGCGGGACGCACGGACGGGGTGCTGGTCAACGCGCTGTTGCACCACTGCGGCGGTCCGGACGAACCGGGGGGGCTCTCCGGCATCGGCGGCGCGATCCGGCCCGGAATCGTCCACCGGCTGGACATGGAGACCAGCGGCCTGCTGGTGGCGGCCAAAAACGATCTCGCCCATCTGCATCTGGCCGAACAGTTCGCCAGCCACACCGCGTTCCGTCGTTATCTGGCCGTGGCGCGCGGAACGCTGGCCAAACCCCAGGGAACCATCGACGCGCCGATCGGTCGTCATCCGCGCGACCGCAAGAAAATGGCCGTGGAGCCCCGTCTGGGACGCCCGGCCATCACCCACTGGCAGCGCCTGGAGATCCTCTCCGGCTTCACCCTGGTGGCCTGCCGCCTGGAGACCGGACGAACCCATCAGATCCGCGTCCACCTGGCCCACATCGGTCATCCGCTGCTCGGCGATCCGCTCTACGCCCGTCCGTTCCATCCTCCGGGGGCCTGGCCGGAGGAGAGTCGCGCCGTGATCGGAAATTTCCGCCGTCAGGCCCTGCACGCCCAGCAACTGACCATCGTCCACCCGACCACCGGAGAGAGCATGACCTTTTCCGCCGACCCTCCGGAAGCGTTCCAGAACCTGCTGGCCGCATTGCGGCAGGTGACGCTCGCCTGACCGGGGAAGCCCCCCCTCACCCGCGACCGCCGGCGCTCCCTCCGGGATCTCCAGCGGGCGGAAGAAAATCAAGCGGCGCTCCCTTCGGGATCTCCAATGGGCGGAAGAAAATCAATTGGCTTTGAGATCGGATTGTTCTATAAAACCAGGATGAGCCAGACTCCACCTCCCCACTTCGCCGTAACCCAACTCCACCCCGCCCTGCCGGCTGGGGTCGAGACCTTTTTGCAACTGACGGCCCATCTCGCGGACGGACTCTACATCCTCGATCACCAGGGACGGATCGTCCTGTTCAACGACATGGCGGAAAAGCTGCTCGGCTGGAGCCGTGATTCGGTGATGGGCAAGGATCCCCACGCCCTGTTCCACTTTCAGAACGCCGCCGGAGAACGCATCCCCTCGGAACGGTGCCCGATCCTCCAGCACGTCCAGCGGGGCGAGATCTTCCGCGCCGAGGAGGAGGTGTTCACCCATCGGGATGGCCATCCGATCCCCCTGGCCCTGACCGCCGTGCCGCTGCTCGACGCCCATCGCCAGATCATCGGCAGCTTCACGATCTTTTCGGATCTCGGCCTGAAAAAACAGTGGGAGCGGGACATCAAACAGGCCCGCGACATCGCCCTGGAGACCTCGCGTCTCAAGTCCGAGTTCCTGGCCAACATGAGCCATGAAATCCGCACCCCGATCAACGGCGTGATCGGCATGGCCGATCTGCTGCTCGACTCCCGGCTCAACAAGGATCAAAAGGAGCTTGCCACCACCCTCAAGGAGTCGGCCCAGGCACTCCTCACGGTGATCAGCGACATCCTGGATTTTTCCAGCCTGGAAGCCGGACGCATGGAAACCGCCGCCACCCCCTTCTCGCCCATCAAGCTGGTCGAGGAGGTCGCGGAACTCATGGCCTCCCAGGCCCAGCAGAAAAGCCTGGAACTGCTCACCGACATCAGTCCCAAACTGCCGGGGGTGCTGCTGGGCGATCCCGCCCGCTTGCGCCAGGTTCTCCTGAATCTGATCGGCAACGCCCTCAAGTTCACCCGCAAGGGCGGCGTGGTGATCCAGGCCCGCCTCACCGACAAGACCAAATCCCCGCTCATGGTGCGCTTTTCGGTCACCGACACCGGCATCGGCATCCCGAAATCGGCTTGGCACAAACTCTTCCAACCCTTCTCCCAGGTGGATGGCTCCTCCACCCGCCCCTTCGGCGGCATGGGGTTGGGACTCTCCATCTCCAACCGCCTCGTGGAACTGATGGGCGGCGAAATGGGCATGACCAGCCGTCGTGGCAAGGGGTCCACCTTCTGGTTCTCGGTACCGTTTCCCCTGTCGGCGCGCATCGAGGAGA
Source organism: Candidatus Magnetaquiglobus sp. (assembly GCF_058402785.1). Lineage (NCBI taxonomy): Bacteria > Pseudomonadati > Pseudomonadota > Magnetococcia > Magnetococcales > Candidatus Magnetaquicoccaceae > Candidatus Magnetaquiglobus > Candidatus Magnetaquiglobus sp. The sequence continues at coordinate 11,448 of NZ_JBZVFG010000044.1, read as the reverse complement.
GTCAACCGACCCCCCTGCCCACCAACCGTCTCAAAGGGATCAAGGCACTGGTGATCGATCCGCGCCAGACCAGCCAGACCATCCTGCTCAACCACCTGCTCAACTGGAGCATGAAAGGGGCTGCGGTGGAGAGCACCGACGAGGCCCTGGCCTACCTGCGCCACGAGGCCCGCGCCGGCGCGCCCTGCGATCTGCTGCTGGCCGCCTCGCCGATCCCTCTGGAGAAATGTCTGGAACTGGGCCGGATCATCAGCGAGGATGCCGCCATTCCACCCCTCGGCCTGATCCTGATCACCGGCATCCACGAAAAGAAGTGGTTCGATGAAGCCCGCAAGGTCGGTTTCATGGCCCATCTCGCCCGTCCCCTGCACCGCCATCAACTGCTCGACCGACTGCTGATGCTGGTCAATCCCACCCCCCAGGAGGAGACGGATCCACACCGACCCGAATCGGTTCCCCCGGAACCGCGCACCAACAAACCGAGCTTTCCCGGCGAAGCGACCCAACCCGAACGGACCATTCTGCTGGCCGAGGACAACGCCGTGAACCAAAAGGTGGCCCAGTTGCAAATCAACCGCCTGGGCTTCGGGGTCCACACCTACGCCAACGGCAGGGATGCCATCCAGGCGGCCAACTCCGGGGTCTACGCCATGATCCTCATGGATTGCCACATGCCGATCCTGGACGGCCTGCAAGCCACGCGCGCCATCCGCCAGATGGAACACCAGGAAAACCGTCCCCGCACCCCGATCATCGCCCTCACCTCCAATGCCCTGCCGGAGGATCGGCAACGCTGCCTGGATCACGGCATGGACGACATCCTCAACAAGCCGATCCGCATCGAGGAACTGGCCAACCGCATCGATCAATGGCTCCCCTCCCAGACCAATCCCGACGCCACCACCCCGGAAACCAGTCAGGCCGAAACCTTGCCACCCATGTCCCTGGAGCGGCTGCATGGTCAATTCGGCGCGGATCCGAAGGTGATCGGAGAATTCATCGATGCCTATCTTTCGTCAGCTTCGTTAATCATTGCAAAGCTGAAAAAAAACCTTAAGCTCAAGGATGCCGTCGCACTGGAGGAGTACGCCCACGAACTCAAGGGGGCGAGCGCCCACATGGGCGCCCATCTCATGTCCCGCCTGTGCATCGAGCTTCAGGCCGCGGCGCGCGACAACGATTCCGGGGCCTGCCGCCCCCTGGTTGAACGCATCCAGAAGGAGTTCCGTCGGTGCGAGAATTATATCAAGAAGATGGAGACGATCTGACCCTGCCGCTCCCCCCCTCGGGACGACTGCACCGCTGGCTGGCCCTGGCTGCGGAACACCCCCCGGAGTGGCTGGCCGCCGTGGTGGAATCCCCCACCGCCAAATGGGTGGTGGTCAGCGAGGATGGTCCCGAGGCGGACCGGCAACGGTATGTCGCCTATCTGGATGACCTGGACGATCTGCCCTACTGGGCCTTCGCCCTGGCCAAGGGATATCTCGACGATGTTGGCGAATGGCCGCTGTTCGGACTGCCCGTCGAGGATGCCCTCAACGCCTTGGAAGAACATGGCGATCCGCTGCGCGCGGTCCGGGAGATTCTGGCCGGCATCAAACCGGTCTGGCCCGATTTCCGGGTGATGCATGTCGGTCGGGAGTCCGATTGAGTCCACATCCCGCTTGTCACACGCGTGCGCCGATGACGCGATCCATCGGAACCCTTCGTCTTGTCACTGGAGTCACCCATGAAGGTTTACAGCATTCGACTGCGTGAAAATCGCCTGGTTCCGCGCCTCCCCTCGGAGGTCGATCCCCAGGCGCGCAAGAAACTGCGCGATCTGCGCGAGGAGATCCTGGGACTTCTCACCCGGCAGCGCTTCATCTCCTTCATCAAGCAGCCGAAACTGCACTTCGACAACCAGCTCAACTGTCTGTGGCTGCTGCACGAATTCAGCTCCACGCCGGAACAGATGTTTCAGCATGTGGCGCGGTTGCAGATCTACGCCTTCCGTCACTGGGAGATCCCCGCGATGGAAGAGTTGCGCTCCGTGGCACGGGAGGATCTGTTCCGCAACAACGAAAAATTCCGCGGTTCCACCTTCCTCTCCCGTGATCCGGCTCCCAGCGGACCGGGCTACCGCACGTTGACCTTTGGCGGCGCCTCGGGCGAAAACGAAACCACCGAAACCCCGCAGATGGTGTTGCCGATCCATCGGGTGGCCCAACGCGACGTTTTTGCCTTCATTCTCAACCACGGTCTGATCCCGCGCGATGTCGAGGGGGTGGGCGAGAAGATGCATCAGCTCTACCTGCTCACCAAGGAGGTCAACGAAAAGAACCGCAACAGCAACGAACCGGCGCTCCCCTCGCTCAAGGCGTTGCAGAATCGTCTGCTGGAAGGAGATTGGATCCGCGCCCGTCTGCCGATTCTGGAGCCCTCCTACCTGGTGGACATGGAGAAGGGGCTTTGGGAGCTGTATCAACCCAATCCGCCCTCGGGAAAGGGGTGGATCGAAATGACCCTGGATCCCCCCTGGGAGGCGCGCAACCCGGAGATGGACGTGCGTCAGGGGGTGATCGCCATCGATTTCGGCACCAGTTCCACGGTGGTGGCCTGTCGCGAAAACGGCAAGACCACGCTGCTGCGGGTCGGCATGCCGGATTTTTTCCGCAAGCCCTCCCCGGCGGACTATCAGAATCCGACCGTGTTGGAGTTCATCCATCTGCCGCGGTTGTTGGCCGCCTGGACCAGCGAGGCCCATCAACCCCTCACCCGTTGGGATGATTTCCACTTCTCCCACGAGGCGTTGAAGAACTACCGGGAGAACGAGGCCAATCAGCGCATCGTGGCCAGCATGGTCACCAACATCAAGCAGTGGCCCCTTTCCCCGCCGGAAATGCGCGCGCGGCGCATCACCGATCAGAACACCGGTCTGGAGTTGGAGATCCGTTCCACCGACGCCCCCATGCCGGTGCGCGGGCAGTCGATCTCGGTATCGCGGGAGGATCCGTTCGATCCGATCGAGTTGTACGCCTATTATCTCGGATTGTTCATCAACCACCGCACCAACGGTCTGTTCCTGGAATACTACATGACCTTCCCGGTCACCTATCCGCGGGAGATCAAGAAAACCATTCTCACCGCCTTCGCGCGGGGATTGATGCGCAGTCTGCCGGAGTCGTTGATGTCGAGTCCGATGATGGAGCGGTTCCAGATGCGCGAAGAGGCCTCGGAGCCGGCGGCCTACGCGGCCTGCGCCCTCGAGGAACTCGACATCGCCCCGACCCTGCACGGCACGGCCTATGCGGTATTCGACTTCGGTGGCGGCAGCACGGATTTCGATTTCGGTTTGTATCGTCAACCCACCCCCCAGGAGATCGAGCAGGGATACGAGCGGGTGATCGAGCGGTTTGGCGCAAGTGGCGACATGTATCTGGGCGGTGAAAATCTGGTCGCCCATCTGGCCTACATCGCCTTCAAACAGAATCTGGAGATCTGTCGCGAGCATCAACTGCCTTTCTCGATGCCTCCGGAGGCGGACAAATTTCCAGGACATGAACTTTTCCTGGACAACTCCCACGTTGCCCAGACCAACACCGCCCTTCTGACCGCCAAGGTGCGGCAGATGTGGGAGAACTTCCGTTGGGATCTGGAGGAGCCGGCCCCGCCGGCGGACGGGAGTCCGAAGAAGAGTTCGCGGCGCATGTCGGACCGGATTGCCGATGCCTTGAGTCAGTATCTGGTGGACGAGAGTTTCTCCCTGGCCGCGGACACCCTGACCCTCTCCCCGCCGGACAACTTCCTGGAGGTTCAGATGGAGTTTCTGAATCGCGGGCGGGAGAAGGTGCCGGTGATGTTCCGCATCGACCGGGACAAGATCAACCATTTCCTGGTACGTCGGGTCGGCAAGGGGATCCATCGTTTTTTCATCGCCATGAAGCAGGCCTTCGAGGCGCGCGGCATCACCCCGCGCGAGGTCCACATCCTCCAGGCCGGCAACGCCAGTCGCGCCTTGCTGGTGCAGGCCCTGTTCGCGGCCATGTTGCAGAACAAGATGTTCAAGTGGTGTCCGCCGCCGGAGGGGATCGCCAAGAACACCGCCTTGGAGGAGATCCAGAAGGCGGTGGCCTTCCCAAGGTTCGTGGTGCACCGTCCGCCGGTAGGCGATCCGGACAATCCGTACCGTCCCACGGCCAAGACGGGTGTGGCCATTGGATTGTTGAAGCTCATTCCGGGTGAAACGCTGTTGGCCTTGAACGCCACGCCATCGTGTGAGACGGGCGAGGCGCCGTTCCGGATTTTCGTGGGTCGTTTGAACAACGGTTACTTCCAGCCGGTGTTGCTCCAGAACGGCACCTATCGGGAGTGGCGGGAATTGGGTGTGCCGACGCGTGGTGCGTTCGTTCTGCTCTATTCCAACTCGCCCCAGGCTGGCATGGGGAATTTGCCGCGTGGTTCCGAGGAGTTGCAGGAGAAGAACATCACCTTTGGTCCGGGTTTGATCAAGGACAAACGGTTGTTCATCCAGGCGACCGGTCCCACGGAGGTGGAGTTGTGTCTGGCGGATTCGATCGAGCAGATTCAGCAGAGGCCGGAAGAGGTGCAGCAGCAGATGAAAATTTCGTTGTGAGGGAGTGGGGGTCAGGGGCGCAAGCCCCTGGCCGGCCAGATGGCAAGGCAAGGTCGAAACTTGGCGGGGTCCAGGGGCCAATGGCCCCTGGTGGGGTTCGGGGCGAAGCCCTGAGGTTTGGTCTTTGACTCTTCCTTTTCTGTTGGCTTTGTCTTTCGCGCGCTTTTCACGATAAGCGATTTTTCGCGTCTTTTGCGAAAAATCGCGCAAGCGCGCGCCGTCTCATGTGCCATGAGTCGTTGCCGCTTTTGGGCAACGACTCATGGCGAAGTGCCTGTCAGCACAACAAGTCGCCTTCGGCGACCTGTTTGGGGCCATGTTCGCGGGATCGTTTTGCCAACGACGCAAAACGATCCCGCAGCCAAGGCCGGCGCGAATTTTTTTCACAAAAAACGTGAAAAAAATTTCTTTCAAATACGCGCCCAAAGACAAAATCAAAAACAAAATCAACACCTCGGAGGCTCTGCCTCCGAACCTCCGCCGGGGACCGAGCCGGTCCCCGGACCCCTGCAATCACTCAATACCACCCTCCCCCGCAATCACTCAATACCACCACCCCGCACCAACGCCTGAATCACCACCCCGGCCAACGTCATGCCAAACAACGCCGGCAGATAACTGATCGTCCCATTCACCGCCCGCGGCCTCCCGGTCGGCGTCGGCACCGGCGGCAAAGGCTCGGCAGGCGACTCGGTGGACCAAACCGCAACAATCCCACGCCCCTGACCACGCCGATGCAACCGCCGCCGCACCTCCCGCGCCAACGGACAAATGGTCGAATCCATCAGATCTCCCACCTCCAGACGGGTCGGATCCAACCGCCCACCAGCCCCCATGCTGCTCGCCACGCGAATTCCACGCTCCCGCGCCGCGATCAACAACCCTACCTTGGAGTTCAAACTGTCAATGGCATCGATCAACCAGTCCGGTCGCGGAGCATCCAACAACTCCGGAATGGTCGCAGCCGTGATGAAACGATCCACCAACACCAGTTCACACGCCGGATTGATGGAGAGAATCCGCCGCCCAAGCACCTCAACCTTCTTCTCCCCCATGGTCTCCAAAGTGCTCGGCAACTGCCGATTGAGATCGGTCGGAGCCACCACGTCATGATCGACCAGAGTGATCCGACCCAGACCAGCCCGCGCCAACGCCTCGGCGGCAAACCCGCCAACCCCGCCCACGCCCGCCAACAACACATGCGCCCCACGCAACCGCGCCAACCCCTCCTCCTTGACCAGAATCGCCGTGCGCGTATGCAGTCCAGCTTCCATGCTCACCCCTCCCGCCAGTTCAAAACCCGCCGCGCATTGCGCGTCGTGGCCGCGATCAACCCCTCCACCGCCACACCCCGCAACCCGGCCAACGTTTCCACCACCTCGGCCAGACAGGCCGGTTCGTTGCGCTGCCAATAACGACTCACCGGAGGCAGGTCCGGCGCATCACTCTCCAACACCAACGCCGTTTCATCCACCGCTGCCGCCACCTGCCGTATCCGCGTGGAACGCTCACGGGTCACCACCCCGCCCATGCCCAAGCAAAACCCCAGACGGATGTACTCCCTGGCCTGCTCCAGACTGCCGCCAAAAGCATGCACAATCCCGCCACACGGAAATTTCAACCGCTTGAGCAACGCCACCACCGGATCATGCGCCCGTCGCACATGCAACAACACAGGCCGATCGAACGCCATGGCCAATCGCAACTGCGCCTCGAAAAGCACAGCCTGGACAGCATGCGTCTCCGGCGGCAACAGATGATCCAACCCAATCTCCCCCACGGCCAACGGCACGACCCCCCTCAACCACCCCTCAAGCCGCGCCAGACCATCTTCGGGATGATCCGCCAGAAAAACCGGATGCAGCCCAAGCGCGATTTCACACCCCAGACCACGCAGCCCCACGATCCGCTCGAAACCAGCCAAAGTCACGCCAGGAATCACCAACCCACGCACCCCGACAGCACGAGCCCGCGCCCAAACCGCGTCGCGATCCGCATCGAACACCGGAAAATCGAGATGGCAATGGGTATCGATCACCCGAGTGTCAATCCTCTTCGCCAGGATAAGGAATGCGCGCCTCCACATACGCGAGCGCAGCCTCGTCCAACTCGCCCCGGGCCAACTCCAAAGCCTGGGAAACCTCCGCGCGAAACGCTTCAGGCACGCCCGATTCGGCCCGCGCCAGCCAGATCATCGCCCGCGCCGGGTCGCGCGGAACCCCCAACCCCTCGTAATAAAGCGCACCCAGACAGTGGGCGGAACGGGCATCCCCAAGCAACGCGGCGCGCTTGAAACAACCACTCGCCGCTTCCGGATCCTTGGCCACGCCGATGCCGCGCAAATAAAGGGTGCCGAGATTGTGCAGGGAGAACACATCCCCACCCTCGGCAGCCCGTGAAAACCACGCGACCGCCTGGGCCGGGTCGCGCGGAACCCCCAACCCCTTGAGATACATGGCGCCCAGGTTGTGTTGGGCCTTCACATTGCCCCCCTCGGCCAAGGCATGCACCAACTCCAGATAGCGTCGCGGATCGATTTGTTCACCCGTTGACATCATCCAAACAGCTCCCTTTCAAACGCATGACCGTGCGCACTGGCCGCACACCGAAGATCTTGCTCAAACATTCCGCAGATTGCCAGAAACCACACAATTTACCGTTAACATCTGTACAAAAATTTGTCAAACAACCACGCAATCGGACCAAAACTTACCGGCAATATTCGATATTGCAAAGACAAACACGAATGGCTCGCCTCTTGCTCTGCAAAGTTCGTTACAATACAGTCCAGCTCAAGTCATGGAAGCATACCGTGTTCAACACTGCCATACCCCCAACATCCGCAGATCAACCGATCGATCATGCCCCCTCGTTCGACTTCCGCCGGCACCAGGGTCGCGCCACGCGCCATCCGTTCGGTCCCATGGAACACGCCGTGGAACGGTTTCTCGGCCACACCTTGAGCAGCACCTTTCAACCGATCTTCGGTCTGGCGCATCGCGGCGTGGTCGGCCACGAAGCCCTGTTGCGGGTCCACGACGACACGGGGCGTCCCATCTCCCCCCTGGATTTTTTTCATTCCGAACACCACGCCAAGAATCTGCTCTACTCCGACTGGCTGAGCCGCTGCCTGCATCTGCGCAACTTCGTGCGCCAGAGCAATGGTCAGGATGGCTGGCTGTTCTTGAACTTCCATCCCAACGTCACCCGGACCGGCAAAAGCCGACATTTCCGCTTCACCGAAGAGCTGCTGCGCATCCACGGCATCGAACCCAACCGGGTGGTGGTGGAGATTCTGGAACAGGGGTTTCACGACGAATCCCGCATCGTGGAGATCGTCGATCACTACCGCTCCCTGGGCTGCCTGATCGCCGTGGACGACTTCGGCGCCGGCGAGGCCAATTTCGACCGCATCTGGAAGCTCAAGGCCGATATCGTCAAACTGGATCGTTCCCTGATCGTTCAGGCCAGCCGGGACGCGCGGGCCCGCGCCTTTCTCTCCAGCATCTCGACCATGCTCCATCAAGCCGGCAAGCTGGTCCTGCTCGAAGGGATCGAAACCGAAGAGCAGACCCTGATCGCCATGGACGCGGATGTGGATTTCGTGCAAGGGTATCACCTGGCGCGCCCCACCCCGCATCTCACCCCGATCCGCGCCGCCGAACCGCTGCTCGCCTCGCTGTCCGGACAACTGCTGGAACGGGAACGGGCCAATGCCCACACCCAGACACGGGAACTCAACAACCGGATCGGCGACTTTCTCGCCCTGTTCAAGAAAAAGGTCGCCGGCAAACAGACCGACCGGCATGAAAAACGGTTCGGCAAATACCTGAAAAATCCCGGCGTGCGACGCTGCTTCGTGCTGGATGGCAACGGCATTCAGCTCGGGGAGAACCTCGAGGGGTGCGCGCCCGTCAATCCGCACCGTCGGCAACTCATCCCCCTGACCGATGCCCGAGGCGCGGACTGGTCGCGACGCGACTATTTCCGTCGGGCGCTGCGCTATTTCGGCCAGGTGCAGGTGACCGGCCCCTACTTCTCGCTTCCCGATGCCCAGGACTGCGTGACCCTCTCGTTGGCGGTGCGCCACAAGAACGGTCAGGTCCGGGTCTATTGCTGCGATCTGGCCTGGAGCCGCGCCGTGCGGCCCGAACTGTTGATCCACTCCCACGCCGGATAAAAAGAGAACCCAACCGGATCCCACCGACCCCCGGTTCCATCACGGGGCAAAGGGATCGATGGCCACCGCCGGGGTACGCCCCAGCACCAGGTCGCGAATCACCTCGGCGGTGATCGGGGTCAACAGGATGCCGTTGCGATAGTGGCCGGCGGCCACGAACAACCCTTGCACCGCGCTGGCGCCCAGCATCGGCAGATTGTCCGCCGTGGCCGGACGCAGGCCCGACCAGGAGCTTGCATACCGGGCATCGGCGAGTCCGGGCACCATCTCCAACGCCATGCCCGCCACCCGGTGCAATCCGCCCAGGGTGACCGCCTTGTCGAAGCCGCGATCCTCCAGGGTCGAGCCCATCAGCACCCGGCCATCGGCACGCGGCACCACATACCCCTTGTAGCCATACACCACATGACGGAAACAAGGCGGACGTCTCTCGAGCTGAATGATCTGTCCGGCCACGGGGCGGATGGTGGTGCGCAACCGGGGCAGGCCGGGAATCTCCGAACTCCACGCCCCACCCGCCACCACCACCCAATCGGCGGGGATAAAGCCGCCCTCGGTCTTCACCCCGGTGACGCGCCCGGCCTCGATCCCGATCGCGCGCACCCGCTCCCCGGAACGGAACTCCGCGCCCAGTCGCGCGGCGGCGGCGGCCAGAGCCGCGGACAACGCCACCGGATCGACCCAGTGGTCGTCCGGAAAGTAGAGCGCACCGACCATCCGTTCCGTCAAGGCCGGCTCCAGCGCCCGAGCCTGGTCGCGATCCAGGATCTCGACCCTTAAACCCCGTTCGAGCATCCATTCGGCGCGCGCTGCGGAGAGACGCCCCTCCGCCGGATCGAGGGCCACTTCCAAAACGCCGGCATCCTCGTAACCCACCGAAACCCCGCTCAAGGCGGTCAACTCGCGGGCGTAGTCGCGAAAACGGCCACGGCTGGCCAGGCACAACTCGAAAAACGGACCCGGACCCGCCACCTCGGACTGGGCCCCCAGAATCCCGGCGGCGGCAGCGGACGACTCGGCCCCCGGTATGGACTTCTCCAGCAGGGTGACACGCAAGCCCGCCTCGGCCAATCGATGGGCGCACGCACAGCCCATCACCCCCGCTCCGATGATCACCACCCTCTCCACGCCGACCTCCCGTGTTCACCGTACCACAACGACAAAAGCCTCACCCCGCATCACGATGCCGCGACCGACCGGTCGTCATCCCCGCGTCGCCCCACCGTTCCCATCGTGCCCGCCGCCCATGCGCCGCGCCAGGGAGACGACACGCGCCTTGCGCGCCGGGTCGTAGTGTCGCCACTTCTCTTCCGGCAAACGATCCGGTTCCACCCGCTCGAAACCGTGATGGCCGAAAAACTCCATGGCGCGCGGATCCCCCACGCAGGCGAACAGCAGATCCAGGCGCATGCGGCGCGCCTCCTGGATCATGCGGGTCAGAAGCCTCCCGCCGATTCCCTCGCCCTGAAAACGGGTCAGGGCATACAATGCGGTGATCTCTCCGGCGTTGCGCGACCGATACGGCCCGGTCACCAGACCGCACACCCCGGAGAGGTGGTGTTCAGAGATGAAGGCCCCATACCCCTGCGTCAGAAGCGCGGTCACCGACTCATCGGAGCGGGGCAATAAAAAACCCTCGCTCTCGCCACGCCGGATCATGGCCGCCGCCGCCGAGAAATCGTCCAGGGTCAGCCGTCGCACCTGACAGTAATGGCGCCGCGAGAAAAACAGCCCCCGCCCCTCGTAGGAGAAGAGTTCCCGTTCCAGATCGCGCAGCCGGCACAGACTCACCGCGCCCACCCCGCCGGTCAACAACTCCAGAATGGTCCGCCGCAACACCGCCCAACCCGACGTTCCGGCATCGGAATCGCCCAACAGACGTTTGAGCCGGGCCGGATTGACGAAATTCAGGCTCTCCCCCTCCCCATCCAACCACCCCTCGCCGCCATCACGATGGATCAGCAGGAGTCTCGGCAGGCGCAGCAGGGCCCCGAAACGGGCCAACCGCTCCCAGAAAATCTCGAGGGCGGTCTCCCCGCCCAGATACACCACATGCACCGAGATGGCCCGGTTCCACAAGGCCGCCGGGATCTCCCCGCCGTGGGAAGTCAATACCGGCAACAGATCGGACAACTCGCTCTCGAGGCCGGACAAAAAGGCGCGCACCACCGTTTCGTCCTGGGCCACGATCAGCACCTTGGCCTGATGGATCACCAGATCCCGGATCACATCCGCCAGGGCACGTTGGGTGTGCAAGGTCAGATCGCTCTCCTCGCAGAGGGCGATGGTCAAGGTCAAGCCGCGAAAGGCTTGCAGAAAGAACGGCTTTTCGGAAAACTCCTGACTCATGGATCTTCAATCACGCTGGTGCAAAAACCCGGAAATCCCCGGCATGCCACCGTCCGGGGCATCGTGTCGTCTCCATCACGGAGAGGCGACAGGTTGGAAGGCGCATCCCCGTCCCTATGGCCCTCCCTTCGGGAGTTCCACGGTAACTTGCCATGATGGGGGGAGAACCCCCTCACCCCCCGCCCCGTGGTCCTCTCTTCGGGCAGTTCCACGGTAAACCGCACCCGTCACGGGATGCGTCGTTCCATGATCAAGGGTCCAGGGGGATTATCCCCCTGGTGGGATCCAAGGGCAAAGCCCTTGG
>NZ_JBZVFG010000043.1:34328-34604 GCF_058402785.1 Candidatus Magnetaquiglobus sp. | reverse complement strand
ATTATTATCTGATCAATATCAATGAAGTACATCAAAGACAAGAAGAAAGTCCGGCTTGAAGGACGCCATCTCGCGTCGTCCCGACCCCCCCAGCGATCGCGGCATCAACGCGGTGATCTGCCGCATCCGCCGCAAACTCGATCCTCTCGGCAAGTGGCCGGCCCTGATCCTCACCGTGCCGGGACACGGCTACCGGCTGAACGATCAGCTGCTGGCCAGCTCGCCGGAGGCGTTTTCGGAGGCGGATTGATCCGGAGCCGGATCGGGGAACGGTGC
>NZ_JBZVFG010000043.1:0-34228 GCF_058402785.1 Candidatus Magnetaquiglobus sp. | reverse complement strand
GGTCGGCCAGACCAACGGTGCGGTCGGCCAGACCAACGGTGCGGTCGGCCAGACCAACGGTGCGGTCGGCCAGACCGAGGAACGGTTCAAACGTTCAAACTGGCACGGGTCCGCGCCAACTCGTCGCGCAGCCGTTCCAGAATCTCTTCGCGCCGTTCCGCGCGTCCCAGACTGAAACGCAACCATTCGCCACGACTGGCCCGCACATTGACGCCCCCGCCACAAAAGAGTCCGTGCAGTTCAGGCCGGGTTTTCAGGTAGTCCCATACCCCGGCATGCACATCCGAGGCCCGGCCAACCGGATAGGCCAGAAAGGGGATCAAAGGCACCCCGGCCTGATACCAAAAGGTTTCGTTCCCCTCGATGGCGCGGACCACCTCCGGCATGGTCAGGGTGCTCAGAATGCGATGGCTTGAGGTATGATTGCCGATCTCCCAGCCCGACCGGTGCAGATCCCGCACCCCATCGACGCTCAGATGGACCCCCAGGTCGCGCCACGGACCGATCCGTTCGGCAAAGACCGCCAGCACGACCGACTCCATGATCTCCGGGACATAGCGGGATTTGGTCTGATTGAAGAGTTCTTGAGGATCCGCGCTCCAGGGCGTTTCCGGCAGGGCCGATCGCAACGCCGTGGACAACGCCCCGGCATGTCCCATCCCCACCAGCATGGCCGCGGGAATCCGATAGAACACTTCCCGCCGGTCGGCAAAGGCCCCGTTGACGAACAGGGTCGCCCGAATCCCCAAACGGCGCAACACGGGATCGGCCAGGCGACGGTTGTTCTCGAAACCATCGTCAAAGGTGACCACCAGGTAGGGGCGATCCGGACCACCCCGTTCCCAAAGCGTCGGAACCCGACTCAAGGGAAGTGGCGTCATCCAGGTCAGCAGCGTGGCGAGTTGACGTTCCAGGGTTTGGACCGTCACCTCACCCTTGCGATAGTGTTGCTCCCAACTCTGACGGTTCTCCGGATCCACGACGCTGTGATAGGCCAGGATGTAGACTCCGGCTGGTGGATGCAACCATCGCCCCATCGAGAGTCCGAAACGCGCGCCCATCCGCATCCACCAGGAAGGCCGACATCGCGCCGCTGGAACGGACTCGATGGATTGTTGCCTCTGGGACCATGATGAATCGGTCCGATCCACGAAAAACCCCCTTCCTGGCAACGCGGCCCCAGTTGAACACCACTCTCCACACGATGTTCACCCATGCTTGATACGCTTTTCAAGCCTAAACAATAAAGAACAGGTTGTCAACAACCTCCCGATCATTCCAACTTGTTGCCGCTCCCAAAATAAAACGACGCCAACCACACATTCCATGGCATGTCCGATTCCCTAGGCATCTGATAAACACCAGAATTGGCTGGGCCATTTTTTTTCCGTGAAGCGTGTCAAGCCACTTGGCATTGATTCAATTTTGTGGATAATAAGTTGACCGGAACATGAGGTGCGCGAAAAATCGACACCACCGTAACTCGCCCTCATCAGACAGCCTCTCGAGAACGGAAGGCATTCGCACGAGGATTCCACCAGAACCCACAAACTGGAATCCAATTTGCTTACCATGGTACTCCCAAAGGAAGGGCCATGGTAAAGGGGGTAGAGGGTTCTCCCCCCATCATGCAAGTTACAAAAGAATGCAGCCTTCATCCGAGACTTCAAAAATCCCCTTGAGGGGATTCCATGGCGATCAGGCTGCACGACCCTTTATTTTTAAAATGATGCATACCGCTTGATGATAATGTTGGCTGGCAGGGACAGACATTCCAGCTCACGCCAAGAGCGCCTCTGGAAGTCGTCACCCCCTGTGCTGAACCATCAGGAGAATCCTGTGGGATGAAAATAAGTATTGGCATGAAGCTGCAAACAGGTCCATGGGGTGGAGGCAATCGCTTCGTGTCGTCTCTGGTCAACCATCTGGACACGCTTGGTTGGCAGGTCTCGTTTGACTTGCAGGATCCAGAACTGGATTTGATTCTTCTGACCGATCCACGCCTGAAACTGGCCAGTTGCAGCTACAATCACTCTGGAATACTGCATTATCTTCTGCATATCAATCCGCGCGCACTCGTTGTTCATCGCGTAAATGAATGCGACGAACGAAAAGGCACAACAGGGCTGAATGATCTTCTCGCCTCCGCGACCCGTGTGGCCGATCATACCGTCTTTGTCAGCTCCTGGCTGCAAAATCTCCATCTCGGGCAAGGCATGCCGGTCAAGTCGAGCAGCGTCATCCTGAATGGCGGGAATCAGTCCATTTTTCACCCTCGGGGTTACCTCCGATGGGATGGACACACCAAGCTGCGTCTGGTGACCCACCATTGGGGCGCGATCCGCATGAAGGGGTTCGACATTTACGAACAACTCGACCAGATGCTGGCTCAACCGACCTATCGTGACCGCTTCGGGTTCACCTACATCGGCAGACTCCCGGATGATTTCACCTTCGCCCACGCCCACCATATCGATCCTCTGGACGGACAGGCGCTCGGAGATGAAATCCGCAAACATCATGTCTACCTGACCGCCTCGCGCAACGAACCGGGGAGCAATCACAACATCGAAGGGGCGTTGTGCGGTCTGCCGCTGTTGTATGTGTCGCAAGCCTCCATGCCGGAAACCAGCGACACCTGGGGAATTCCCTTCACCCCGGACCAGTTCCCGGAGAAGCTCGAAGAGATGCATGCCTCCTATCCGCGTTGGGCGGATCGGATGCCGGACTACCCCTTCACCGCCACGCGTACCTGTTCGGCTTATGTGGAACTCTTCGACGACATGATCCGCAATCGTGCCCAGATTCTTGAACGGCGCCGGTTGTTCCGACATCCGGTGTGGCTGGCTCGCACCTGGTGGCAGGGAATCCTGGGAAAGTGACCGCTTCAAAAAAGGGGGCGAACCCACGCCATGGCGAGCCGGGGCCGGGGATCAGTCGCGCACCAGGGGAGCATGCGCGCGGCAGTGGGACATGCGCATCGAGTTTGGCTCGTTTCTGAGCAGAACCCGATGCGATTGCCATTTTGTAACGATTCAGGACTCCCGCTATTGCAGAGGGCCGGGGACCTTGCGGTCCCCGGCGGAGGTTCGGAGGCAGAGCCTCCGAGGTGTTGTTTTGACTCTTCTTTTGACTTTGGCGCGCTCTTCAAAAAAGCGTTTTTTGCGAAAAAACGCTGCGCGCTGCCTTGGCCGCGGGAACGTTTCGCGCCTTTGGCGAAACATTCCCGCGAACATGGCCCAAGAAACCCAAGCTGCGGGAGTGCGGCTTATGTGCTGACGTGTCATTCGCCCTGAGTCGTTGCCCAAAATCGGCAACGACTCAGGGCACATAAGACCGCGCGCTTGCGCCAATTCTCGCAAGAATCGCAAAAATTGGCTTATCGTGAAAAGCGCGCAAAAGACAAAATCAACCGCACTTTCCCAAGGGCTTCGCCCTTGGATCCCACCAGGGGCCAGTGCCCCCTGGACCCCGCCAACTTGGGGGTTCTGAATCGTTACGCCATTTTTTCCATATTCTGGCGACGGATCTCTTGTCGTTCGGCCATGACCAGCAATCGTCCAGGATAGGTTGGATCGATCTCGCCATGAATTTTCAGTGAATGCGGATCAGGTATCGGACCGCCAGTCGCCTGGGCCTGATCACGTGTCGGGAAAGCGCGAGGTCGGCGCGCACCCGACCCCGCGTTTCAATCGGTGAAGCAACCGCCTTTCGTCTGCCTCAATTCACCGCGTCGAGGGCCGCGCGAATCCGCTTGTTGGCCTCGTCGGCCACTTCGACCAGTCCGGGATTGGCGATCATCTGTCCCATGGTCTCGGGGTTCAGGGCCGCGATCTCCACCTCACCCCCCTCATTCTCCCGCACCACCACGTTGCACGGCAAAAAAACGCTCACATCCGGCACCAGACTCATGGCACGATGGGCCAGCTTGGGATTGCAGGCACCCAGAATGATGGCGCGCGGGGTATCGACATCGAGCTTCTTCTTCAACGTGGCGGCCACGTCGATCTCGGTCAGGATCCCGAACCCCTGCTCGGCCAACGCGGCCTTGATCGCCCCGATGGTGGTGTCGTAGTCGGCGGAAACCTTCTTTTTGAGGGCATGGGGATTGGAGGTGTCGATCATGGTCCAGCTCCTTGGATCATCGATGTAACGAATGAATTGAAAAACAACCGGTGGGCGTTGGATGTCTTCACGGGTGGAAGCCCCCAACAGCCCTCTATAGAGTCTTGGCGGGATGAATTGGTTCCCGCCACGGCAACTTGCATGATGCGAGGAGACACCCCTCACCCCCCGTACCATGGACCTCCCTTCGGGAGACCATGACGGGCAGGCCGGAAACGCAAGAACGGGCAGGCCGAATGACGAAAGGACGGCGAACCTCTCACGCCTCGCGTTTGCGGTTGCCATCCCGGGCGCGCGGGGCCAGACCATCCCCGTGCAAAAGATCCGACGGCGCGGTGTCGCCGCGCAACGGCAGGCGGAACAACAGGAAAATCGTCACCAGGGCCACCACCGCGTACACCTCGCCCAGGGTGATCCCGATCTCCTGCCAGGGAAGCGGCAATGCCTCGAAGTCATAACCGGGGGGCAGCAGATCCTGATAACGGGAGATGATCCGTTTGAAGCCGTCATCCAGCAGATGACGCAGCGCCGGGATCATGCCGAACACCGCCAGGGTTCCGGCGGTCAAGGTGGCGAGCAGCATCTGCCACAACAGCTTGCCGTACAACCCGGTCCAGGTGCAGCCGCGACTGAGCAGAATGCCGTAGTGATGGCGCCGGTGACCGATCAGGGTGCCGGCCTGGGCCAGGAGCAGCGCGCCCAGGAAGATCCCGAAGGTGAGCGCATAGGCCGGGGTCATGGTGGAGAGCAGATCGCTCAACAGATTGAAGCGGTTCAGGGCGTCCTGATACATCGAGTGGATGTTGAACGCCGGTCGTCCGTCGCGGGTGCGCACGGCCATCAGGGCGCGGATCCCCTTGCTCAACCGGGTCGGGTCGGGCATGTAGACCCGCACCGCCGAAAAACTGGTGCCCGACTCGGTGACATCCCACGGTGCGTAGACGATCGACTGACCCGGCTTGGGGCGTCCGGTGGGACAGAGGCTGTCGCGCAGCGGATTTTCCATCGGGAAACGGTGACAGGGCATCCACAAACGATGGTTGTCGTCGTGGTTGAGCACGTCCCAGCCATCGTCCGAAACCGGACGGCTGGCGGCGCTGGCAGAGGGCGGGAGTTGCGGCCTGGCGCAGACACTCTCCGGGATCTTCGGCAGACCGGTCAGGCCGGTCTTGGCGATCTCCTCGGTCAGACACAGGGCGTGGGAGGCAATCTCCCCCCTCGGATAGCTCGAGGCGGTCAGCCGGCGATACTCCTCGAGATCGCCCATCCCCTTGGATTTGACATCCAGGCGGATCTCCGGAAAATGGAAGGCGGCCAGCAGGGCATGGTAGGTGGAGAGCGGAAACAGGAAGGAGACCTTCTCCATGGCCGGGATGTGGTGAACCCAGCGCACCCGGAAGGGGACCAGTTCCACGCTGTTGCCGACGTTGATCTCCAGCCAGATGGCATCCAAGGCGTTGCGCAACGCATCCTGGGGCGGTTTTTCCGGCAGACGACGGAGTTTCTTCTGCACCAGGATCGGTTGCACCGCCTCGCGATAGGCTTCGTAATTGAAGCTCTCGGCGAACTGCGACTCGCTCAACACCACGGTCAAGGGGAGACCCATCCACCCCTCGGCCATCTGGTTCTGCTCCTCGACCCACTCCCTGGGGATCTCCATGTTCCAGAGCGGATCATTCGGATAGACCGCCCAACCGAGCCATGGCGTGCCCGGGTCCCAGGCGCCCCCACCCGGCAGACGGATCTTCGGCGAGGCATCCCCGACCTGACGATAGGGATAGGCGGTGATGCCGAAGGATTCGCCCGGAATGCGTTTTTCCATCTCCTTGAGGCGGGCGAGGAGATCCGAACCGATCCCCTGATGATTCTCCCAGTGGGAGGTGACCCACACCGGCACCCCCTGGGGACGGAGCGTGCCGAGCAGGGCATCGGTGAACCGTTCCAGCAGGCCGGCGCGGGTGCCGACCAGCAGCAGGGCCATGCAGATGACCAGGGCCAACAGCAGGGTCAGCCAGGCGAAATCCCGTCCGCCGCCGGCGCAGCCGAACCGTCCGCAGCCGAACGAGCGCCAGTAGGCGCGCGCGCCCAGGGAGATCCAGACCGGAGTCCAGCGGCGTTTGATTTTTTCACCATTGGGAAGGGGAGGATCGCGTGGCTGGGACATATCCCGGTCAGCCCTGCTCGGAGTGGGTTTCGGAAAGTTTGCCGCCGCCCTTGAGACGCAGATGGCAGCGGTTGTTGGCCACCATCAACCAGTGGTTGACGCGGGGGTCCAGGGCATCGGACTGGTGATGGGTAACCCAGATCACCATGCGATCGCCGACGGTGAGCCAGCGATCGACCAGGGACATCACCTCGCGGCGGGTTTCGGAGTCCAGGTTGCCGGTCGGTTCGTCGGCGAAGAGCACGTAGGGGTCGTGGATCATCGCCTGGGCCAGGGCCACCCGCTGGAACTGTCCGCCGGAGAGCTGGTTCGGGTAACGTTCCAGAAACTCCTCGGGGGTGGTCTCCTCGATGCGGGCGCCGTTCTTGTCACGCAGCAACACCCGATCCATGGCCGCGTGGACCTTGCGATCCATCTCGGCATCGGAGTAGCCGCCGCGCTGTTCCAGAGGATAGCGCAAATTTTCGCGCACGCGCAGATAAGGGGTCAGGGTGCTGCTCTGATAGGCGAAACCGAAACAACGGCGCCGGATGTCGGTCAGCGACAGGGTGGAGGAGGCGTCGAGTCCTTTCGGACCCCAGACCGCCTGGGATCCGTCCGGGAAGTTCCAGCGCACCCACCCTTCGCGTGGCCGCTTGAGAAAGGTCAGAAGATACATCAGGGTGCTCTTGCCGCTGCCGCTGCGACCGAGCACCGGCAGACGACCGGAGATGGCGTTGGCGTCCAGGGTCAATCCGCCGACCTGGAGGACGAAATCGCCCCATCCCACGGTCGCGGCGCGTACCTGAACGCCCCAGGTCATGGCAGGTATTCCTGCGGCACCCAGTAGCCGCGCATGCCACCGATCTCATGACCGAAGCGGTAGTTCTTGTCCGGTCCGAGGGGGGTTTGGCTGATCGCCTCGTTGATTTGCGGCAGGGCGCGACCGTTGGTGGTGGCGTCCGGGCACTGACGCGGCTGATGGGGCACGGCCTTGTAGACCGGGCGGACGTGATCGCGCTCGACGATCTCCAACAACTCCTTGGACTTGATCGCCCACAACGCCAGACGGCGCAGCTCGCAGGCCGGCGCGGCCAGGATCTCCTGTCCGGCCTTGTCCTTCATCGGGTTGTTTTTCGCGTCGAGCACCACCAGCCGTCCATCCTTGTTGCGCGTCGTGTTTTCCGCCGAAAGCGAGGGGACCGGATAGCTCAACAGCGGGCTGTGGCGCCGCACCGGCAGACCGCCGCGCCGTTGCGCATACTCCGCCGGGGTTTCGCCGGCCACGTCGATGGGCGGACGGCGGATCTCCTGTTGGAGTCCCAGCAGCATGGCGCTGATGAGCGCGCGACGGAGTTGATTCTCCGGCAGGTCGAAATACCCCTCGAATCCCTTGAGGATGCGGATCCACGAGGAGAGAGCGCCGCTGCTGATCCAAAGCTCCTCGGCCACCTTGTCGTCGGCTTCGATGTAGCCGATGCGCGTGGTGTCGTAAACCCGATCCTCGCACTGCTTGCCCAACTCCCCGCAGCTTCCCCGCTGCAGAATGTGCCAATAAACGCCCGGAATGTCAATTCTCTCCCTTCTCAACCGGTCGATCACCGCGTTCAGGGCCGCGCCACCGCGCACGTCCAGGATGATCTCGTCGATCAGCGCGCTCGAACTCAAGGTCTCCACCTTGGCCACCAGACGGGAGATCAGCTTCTCCTCCTCCAGGCGGAACCAGTGATCCTTCACCGCGCCGGCCTGCACATCGGTGGCGGGCAGGCTCTGTTCGAGCAGATGACGGGTCTGGGCCTCGAACTGCTCGTAGGCGAGCCGGTAGGATTGGGCATGCTTCATCAGTTCACCCTTGTAGGGGGTCTGGATGAAGAACGGAATGACGTTGTTGCTCTTGGCGCCGGTCTCCGCCCCGCCACGCAGCAGCTTGCCCAGCGCCTCGCGGGTCACCGGACGGTCATACTTGGCCACGGCATGGCCACGGCCACGGCGGTCCGATTCGACGCGCGTCGAGGTGTAACCACTGTCGCCGATCACGAAAAGCAGTTTCAGGTGGTCCGGACAGGCGGTCATGTCGCTTTTCAAGGCCTGTTCCAGACCGCCGTAGAGATTCTCCTGATAGTCGTCCTCGGTATCGCCCTGGGTCACCTTGACCTTGGCGATCGCCTCCTCGAACTTCGCGAATTCGGTTTTCTGGGTGGCCGCGTCCTGCTCGCAATGGTCGTTGAAGGGGTGCCCCTCGCCGATGCCGTCCCCCGGCGTGCCGGGAAAGAGCTTGTCCGCGTAGGGATCGCGATAGACCCGGAAACCGAAGCGGAACTGGGTCTCCTTGAACCCCTGGGTGTTCTTGAGGGTGTGGATGATCTCCTGGATCACGCCACTCTTGTCCGAGGCGCCGCGCACCGCGTCGATCACCGGCTCCATGCTGGCCGTGGCGTCGAGCAGAAAGAAGATGTCCACCTTCTTCTTGGCGGAGAGGTTCTTGTATTCCGGCAGGATGCGGCTGGCCAGGGTCGGCGAGATGGCCACCTTCTCCTCGTTCACCCGCCGTCCCACCAGACCCGGACGGGCCAGGGCCACCTTGTAGAACAGCCGTTGCCCTCCCTCCCCGTCGATCCCGGAGGGGGCGACGTGCTGGTTCTTGGCATTCACCATGTCGAGCACCGGGATGCGCAGCGAGGAGCGGAACCACTCCTTGCCGCCGACCACCGGTTGACAGGCGGCGGCGTTGCGGTTTACCGCGTCGTCCAGGTTCTCGTAGGTGCAGAGCGTGCCCGGCGTCTGTTGATCCGGGGAGGTGAGGGTCTCCTTGGGACGCAGGCTGAAGGCGTTGTTCCACAGGAAACCGTTCCCCTTGTCCACCCAGCCGAGCAGGATCCCGTCCTCTTCCAGGCGGTAGCGATCGGCCAGCAGCACCGCCTTGTCGGTCTCGTCGAAAACGAAGTACATGTGGAAGCGGGAGGCCCCCTCGCGACAGTGACCCGCACCGCCGACGCACTCCTTCAACTCCGGATCCTGATAGGGCTGGACCTTGGGCTCCTGTCCCGAATCATCCCGCGCCACGGTGGAGGTCTTGATGAAGAACTTCATCTCCAGGCCGGAATCGCTCTTGATCGGCAGGTTGCGGCACAACAGATCGCTTTTGGCCACCCAACCGGTCGTCTCCGGGCGATCCTTGAAGCGGAAGGCACGGATCTTGACCCGATCCTTTTTCTCTTCCTGGATCTCCGCCTGCTGATTGAACGGCAGGGAACCGGTTTTCTTCTCTCCGGTGGCGGCATCGAAGAGCGGGGCGTTGTTGCGCGACACCCGCGCCACGCCGGCCCATTGCAGCTTGTCGTTCTGGTAGAAACCGGAAAAATCGAAGGTCGCGCAACTGCCCGGTTGACTCTCCTTGGCCCAGGCCGCGGGTGGAGCCGCGCACAGCAGACCGCAAAGGGTCCAGGAGAGGAGTCGGGAGATGGTGCGGATGTTCACGGATATCAATCCCCATCAAAATGTCAAAGGGTTGTCGCCCGTCGCGCGGTCGCGACGTTTTTCGAGTCTGCATGACCGATGCCAGACAGCCGACGGGAGCAAAGGATCCAGCCATCCGACCGTTTCTAGGGCCTGGCCCCGGAAGCCCCTTTCCTGTCGGTTTTCTCGCTCGTTTCCGGTTTGTCGGCACCGGCGGCTCCGGGCGTGGAGGCCTTGAGCACCACGCGGAATCCGGCCACGGACAGCATCGCCGGCATGCAGGTTGCGGACCGAACTTCCGGCAAGGGCACGAAGTCGTCCTCTCCGACGATGAAATACCCGCCCGCGCACGGGGTGGCGCTCCATTCGCGCACCCCCCAGAGCAGACGTCGCAGGGATTCGCTGCTCAACACCCCGGCCTTGGAGACCGTCTCCCGCGCCCCGTCGAGAAGCAGCGCCGCCGCGCCCCACTGCTCGCGGGTGGGCAGTGCATAGGCGCAGCCGGTCTGACGCCCCAGCCACTCCGCGTAATCCTGGGCCGCCTCCCAGGATACCCCCTTCACCGAGGCGGTTTCGGCCTCGTCCTTGTTCCAGTGCATGCCGATGTGGGCCTTGAGCCGATCGCGTTCCGCGCCGGCGGGCATCTTCTCCACGGCGGCCAGGTAGCGGCGGAACGCCTTGAGGGTCACTTCGTGTTTTTCGATCAGAAACGGCTCCTTGATCTGAATCTTGCTCAGGCCGTGGGGAGCCAGGAAGGGCTTGAGTTCCTGGGAGTTGTTGCGCAGACGATACTCGCCGGCGGGCACCGGCAGCAGGTTGGGATAGGAGCCCCCCTCCGGAGGGGCGAGCAGACAGGATTGCCAGGTCGGATTCTCCTCGCCAGGCTCCCGCGCGACATCGGGTTTGCCCAGCCGCGTCAGCAGCACCCAAGCGATCACCCCAACGGCGATCAGGACGACCAGGCCGATCAACAAACGCATTTTGTTCCGGCTCCACCAGGAGGGGGAACCGGAAGGCGCCCCTCTTCCCGAAGAAGGGGAGTCGCCGGGTCTGGGACGACGGACCGCGCCGGAGATCCGGTTGGCACGTCCGCGCGTGCCGAAAAAAGGGCGTTTGCTGTTCAAGGTGACTCCAGGGGGGCGGACGATTGCGGCCTGCGGGTGCCGGACATTGAAAAATGGACCTTCTTGTGACACCGTATCTTTGTCATCATGCCAGGATATCCAAACAGATTCAAGCAACATTCACGCCAAATATTATCGCAAGATACCCCCTCGCGGGCCCGACAAGGAGGTCGCGCATGACAAACACCCACCCGGACCAACCCTCCGGACCAGACGCCGACCCGAGCCCGGAACGGCTCTCCGCGCAACTGGTGGTGATCCTCGATCGCCCTGCCCATCCGGGCAACATCGGCGCCGTGGCACGCGCCATGGGCAACACCGGATTCACCCGTCTGCGCCTGGTGGCCCCGCGCCAGTTCCCCCATCCCGATGCCGAGGCCTACGCGGTGGGCTGCACCGCCATTCTCGAGGATGCGGAGATCTTCACGGATCTCCCCTCGGCCCTCGCCGACCTGCATCTGGTGGTGGCCACCAGCAACCGTCCGCGCGGTCAACGACAGGTGGTGGTCACCCCGGACGAACTCGGGATCAGGCTGCGCGAGGCCCTGGTTCCGCCGGACATCCGGGTGGGACTGCTCTTCGGCACCGAACGGACCGGCCTGTTGAGCGAGGATGTGGAACGGGCCAATCTGGTCTGTCACATCCCGACGCGCGGCGAACAGGGCTCCCTGAATCTGGCCCAGGCGGTCCTGATCGTGCTGTATGCGGCGATGCAGGCGTTGCAACGGGAACGGGGCATGGCCCACGATCCGTTCCGGGAGGATCTCCCCGCCACCGCCGCCGCCATGGAGCACCTCTTCGCCCACATGGAGGAGACCCTGACCACCATCGGCTTCTTGAAGGATGGCCAGAAACGACACATGATGGGCAGCATCAAGGCGATGTTCCAGCGCGCCGGACTCGACCGCCGCGAGGTGTCGATCCTGCGTGGCATCCTCCACGAGGTGATCGCCTGGCGGGAGAGACCTTGACCAACCCTGGAAATGGGTGTTTCATGATTTCGTTAAACAATCATCAACCCGCACGTCGATCCCAAAAGTCCATGCTCAAACCCTCTCCGTCGCCAAGCCCCCTCCTCCCGCTCACCCTGCTGGCCTGTCTGCTCGGTCTGTGGCCCTGGTCGGTTCGGGCCGGCTCCCTGGAACTTTCCGGCGAACTGCGACCCGGCATGGCGGTTCTTCTCAAGGTGCGCGATCTTCCGCCCGGCGCCAAAATCCAGGGATCCCTCGACAAGGAACCCTTTCCGCTCACCCCCCAGGGGGTGGCGCTGATCGCCCTGGACATGGAAAAGCAACCCGCCAAGGTCACCCTCGAGGTGGTGGTGACCCCGCCGAAAGGGACCCCCGAGACCCTGACACGGGTGTTGACGATCCCGAAGCGCGCCTACAAGGAAGAGCGCATCGATCTGCCGAAAAAAAAGGTCGATCTCGACCAGCCGGACCTGTCGCGCGCCGAACGGGAAACCGCGGCCATCAGCGCCACCTACCGACTGCGCGAAGGGCGGGTCGGGTTCGAGAAAGGGTTCAGGCAACCAGCCTCGGGACGCTTCTCCGGGGTGTTCGGCAGCCGACGGATCCTCAACGGCCAGCCGCGCAAGCCGCACAACGGCGTGGACATCGCCGCACCCAAGGGAACGCCGGTCACCACCATCGCCCCCGGCACCGTGGTGCTGGCCGGTCACGACTACTTCTTCACCGGCAACACGCTGGTGATCCATCACGGCCACGGCGTGATCTCCCTGTACGCCCATCTCGACCGCATGGAGGTGACCCAAGGCCAATGGGTCGAAGCCGGCACCCCCATCGGCGCCATCGGCATGACCGGTCGGGCCACCGGTCCCCACCTGCACTGGGGGGTTCTGGTGCGCGGCGCGCGGGTCGACCCCATGGCCCTGCCGGGGATTCGCGCGGCCCACGACGGATTCCCTCTGGACGCGCGGGCCGACCCCACGGCCCTGCCGGGCCGCGACTGATTCCCGATAACATGAAGGTGAAGATTGCTTCCCGAAAATTAGGGTGTTATGCTACACCCCCTTGCCACGAAAACGCCCCCAGGTGATCCGCGGCGAGCCGGGTGATGGGAGATCGCCCTTCTCCCACCCGTTTCCCGACGCGACTCATGCCAATCCGGATGGAGCAGAAAAACCGTCACCATGGATGCCACCGCCACATCGCTCGACTTCGAAAGGGCCCTGAGCCGTCTGGAAGAGGTGGTCGCCCGCCTGGAAAAAGGCGATCTCCCCCTGGAGGAGAGTCTGGCCGCCTTCGAGGAGGGAATGACCCTCTCCCGTCACTGTCAGCAACGTCTGGACGCCGCCGAGCAGCGCATCGAAGAGCTGATGGCCGCCCAGGCCAAGGAATGATCCCGCAATGACCCCGGCGGCCTTGAAAACCTATCTGGAGGCGCGCAAACAGCTGGTGGAACGGAGCCTGGATATCCACCTCCCCGCAGCCCATCGCCCCCCCCAACGGCTCAACGCCGCAATCCGTCACAGTCTGCTCGGCGGGGGCGGCAAACGGCTGCGCCCGATTCTTCTCCTGGCCGCCGGCGAGGCGGTGGGAGGGCGTCTCGAACCCCTGCTGCCGTTCGCCTGCGCCCTGGAGTGCATCCACACCTACTCGTTGATCCACGACGACCTGCCGGCCATGGACGACGACGATCTCCGCCGCGGGGTGCCCACCTGTCACAAGGCCTTCGACGAGGCCACGGCGATCCTGGCCGGGGATGCCCTGCTGACCTATGCCTTCGAACTGGCCGCCACCCCGGTGACCGGTCAACCCGATGGGGTGGTGCTGGCCATGATCGCCCAACTGGCCCGCGATGCCGGCATCCACGGCATGGTGGGCGGACAGATGCTCGACATGCAGGCCGAAAACCGGGAAACCACCCTGGCCGAACTCCAGAACATCCATGTCCACAAGACCGGCGCCCTGATTCGCGCTTCGTGCCTGATCGGCGCGCGACTCGGCGGGGGAGACGAGGGCCAGATCCAACGCCTCAACCGCTTCGGCGAGGCCTTCGGCCTGGCCTTCCAGATCACCGACGACATCCTGGACGTGATCGGCGACCCCACCATCATGGGCAAGAGCCCCGGCAACGACCAAAAACACCAGAAAGCCTCCTATCCGGCCCTGATGGGACTCCCCCAGGCCCGCCAGGAGGCCGAACACATGGTCAACGAGGCGCTCACCGCCCTCTCCTCCTTCTCCGCCTCCGCAGATCCGCTGCGCGCCTTGGCGGGCCTGCTGCTGGACCGGACCCATTGAGAGACGACGATACCCATCATGCACTCCCTGCTCAAGACCATCCACGAACCGCATCAACTGCGCGCCCTGCCGGAGTCCTCGCTGCGACAACTCGCGGACGAATTGCGCGAATTCACCATCGATACCGTGGCCAAGACCGGCGGACACCTGGGCGCCAGCCTCGGCGTGGTGGAGCTGACCGTGGCCCTGCACTACGTCTTCGACACCCCCGAGGATCGCCTGATCTGGGATGTGGGCCATCAATCCTATCCCCACAAGATCCTCACCGGTCGGCGCGAACGAATGGCCACCCTGCGTCAGAGACACGGCTTGTCCGGATTCACCAACCGTTCGGAAAGCCCGTATGATCCGTTTGGCGCAGGTCACTCCTCCACCTCGATCTCCGCAGCCCTCGGCATGGCCATGGCCAGCCGCCGCCAGGGCAGCGACCGCCATGCCATCGCCGTGATCGGAGACGGCGCCATGACCGCCGGCATGGTCTTCGAGGCCCTCAACAACGCCGGAGACCACCAGAAACAGGTCAATCTGATCGTCATCCTGAACGACAACGAAATGTCGATCTCGGCCAATGTGGGCGCCTTTTCGGCCTATTTGAGCCGCATCATGAGCGGGCGCACCTACACCCGCCTGAAGGGCGGCACGGGACGCATGCTCGGTCGCATCTCCCCGCCCCTGCTGGACGCGGCCCGCAAGGCCGAGGAACACGTCAAGGGGCTGCTCACCCCCGGCACCCTCTTCGAGGAGCTGGGCTTCGACTACTTCGGCCCCATCGACGGACACGATTTCAATCAACTCCTCCCCACGCTGCGCAACGTGCGCGAACTGCCCGGCCCCATTCTCGTCCACGTGGTCACCAAAAAAGGCAAGGGATTCATACCCGCCGAAAAGAATCCCTGCACCTACCACGGGGTCAACCCCTTCGACCGGCGCCAGGGGGTGACTCCGGCGCGGGATGTCACGCCATCCTATACCCAGGTGTTCGCCGAAACCCTGGTGGAGCTGGGACGCGCCGATCCGCGCATCATGGCCATCACCGCCGCCATGCCGGAAGGGACGGGTCTGAACGAATTCAACGAGCAGTTCCCGGATCGCTGCTTCGATGTCGGCATCGCCGAACAGCACGCGGTCACCTTTGCCGCCGGACTGGCCTGCGAGGGGTTCATCCCGGTGGTGGCCATCTACTCCACCTTCCTGCAACGGGCCTATGACCAGCTGATCCACGACGTGGTGCTGCAAAAACTGCCGGTGGTCTTCGCCCTGGATCGGGCCGGCATCGTCGGCGCGGACGGGCCGACCCATGCCGGTGCCTACGACCTCACCTTCCTGCGCGCCATCCCGGACCTGGTGATCATGGCCCCGGCGGACGAGAACGAACTGCGCCACATGCTGGCCACCGCCGTGGCCCATGGCGGACCGGTAGCGTTGCGCTATCCGCGCGGATCGGCCTTGAACCTCCCCAGGGAGAGCCCGCGCAAACTGACCGTCGGCGAAGGGCGGATCCTGCGCGAGGGGCGGGAGATCGCCCTGGTCGCCCTCGGCCAACCGGTGCATGTGGCCCTGCGGGTCGCGGAAAAACTGGCCGAGGATGGAATCGATGTCGGGGTGTACGACGCCCGTTTCGCCAAACCCCTGGATGAGGCGTTGCTGCGACGGGCCGCCCAGGCCGGTCTGCTCCTCACCCTCGAGGAGAACACCCTGTGCGGCGGCTTCGGCGCGGCGGTGCTGGAGTTTCTGGCCCGTGACGGGCTGCTCGATGCCGGCGTCAAGGTGCGCAACATCGGCCTGCCGGACCGCTTCATCCCCCACGGCACCCAGACCGAACTGCGCGCCGAACTGGAACTCGACGCCGCGGGCGTGCTTCACACGATCCATCTGTTACGCATGTAACCATCCCCGCCGCTCTTGGCACGCCAATGGCATATGCAACCCCGTGCCGTGAGATTCCTCTTCATCCCCATAGGGTTGCCGTCATGTCGATCAATCTGTCCCAATACTCCACCTGGTTGGCCGTGCTCGGTAGCGCGGCGCTGGCTCTCGGAACGCAAGCCTGTGGCGGAGGTGGCGGCGGCAACAGCTCCAGCAACCCCTCCGCGACGGTGGTCACCACGGGAACCGGCGTGTTTCTGGATGCCCCGGTGGCGGGAATCGATTACCTCGGCAATCTCGGCTCCCTGGGCAAGACCAACGCCAACGGCGAGTTTCAATACCGCATCGGCGAAACGGTGGAGTTCTATCTGGGGGGGCAGGATGGACTCAAACTGGGCCGGGCCCTGATCGGCAGCGTCGGCACCACAGCCACGGATGGAAAATATTACGTCACCCCGCTCGATCTGGTGCAACAGGAAGAAAACGCCTCGGCCACCCCGAAAACGGTCGATCTGACCGATACGCGCGTCAAAAACATGGCGTATCTTCTCCAGGCCTTGAACGCCGGCACAGGCACCACCCTGGACCTGAGCGGAATCGATGCCGCCAAGGTCAGGCAATACAAGCTGCTGGTCAACTTCGCCTCCACGGTCCCCTTCGATGGGGATACGCCGCTCCAGAGCTTTTTCCTGGACAACGTTCACAAGGACAAGGGAAGCCGCACCACCACCGCCCTGACCGTCGCCAACGCGGTCACGGCCATGGATGCCAACATCAAGAAACGGTTCGACGGCAGCTACTCCGGCACCTGGAGCAACGCCGGCGCCAACAAGAACGGCACCTGGCAGTTCACCATCGCCAACGGCGCGCTCTCCGGCGGGCAATACGCGGGCAGCAGCTCCGGCACCTTCACCGGCACCCTCTCCCCCTCTGGGGTGATCACCCTGACCGGCGGCACCGACAGCATCATCACCGCCGGGGACAACGATCTCCTGCGCATCAATCACGACGGTAGCGTCGGGTGCAAGGTGTGCACGACCACCCGGATGAACGGGGAGAGGGCCATGGATCTCGTCGGCACCTGGAAGATGAAGGTCTCCAACGAGGCCTTCGGCACGCTCAAAAACATCACCGCCAACGAGTGCGGCATGCTCGGTCAAGAGGTGGCGGTGGTCATCACCAAGAATGGTTCCGGGGTTCATGCCATCCAGTTCGCGGGCAACAACCTCCCATCCCAGGGCACCTTGACCACCACCAGCCGGGGCTTCAGCTTCAACCTGACCGGCGCGACCGCGGACAAGCAGTGGCCGTTCACCTGGAGCGGTTCGGTCAACTGTCTCAACGACTTCACCTGTCTGGGCGAGGGACGCTACACCCTGGATACCACGGTGGCCGGCACCCCCTATTTCTGTGGCACGGTGCAAAACGATCTCTACCAACGCAATTGATCCGCCGGCAGGTCAAGGAAATTCCGGATGACTCCCGCCTGACCGGGCCGAACGAAACGCGATGCGCAAACGTCTGGATCACCTGTTGATCGAACGGGGTCTGGCCTCGGATGCGACCCAGGCCCAGGCATTGATTCTGGCCGGCAAGGTGCTGGTGAACGATCGGGCGGATGGCAAGGCCGGCTCCCTGATCACCGGGGAGGCCCGGATTCGTCTCAAGGATCCCCCTCTGGCCTGGGTGTCGCGGGGCGCTTTGAAACTCCAGGCCGCTCTCGAAGATCGCGGCTGGGATCTGACCGGACTGGCATGTCTGGATGTCGGGGCCTCGACCGGAGGATTCACCGAGGTCATGCTCGTCCACGGCGCGGCCAGGGTGTTCGCCGTGGACGTGGGGCACGGTCAGCTGGCCTGGAAACTCCAGACCGACCCGCGCGTGGTGGTGATGGACCGCCGCAACATCCGTCACCTGCGCCCCGAGGATCTCCCTGGCCCGGTCGATTTTCTCGCCTCGGACATCAGCTTCATCTCCCAGACCCTCGCCCTGCCCCCGTCGATCGCCTGTCTGCGACCCGGCGGTCACGGGGTGGTCTTGATCAAGCCCCAGTTCGAACTGCCGCGCGCTTGCATCGACAAGGGGGGCGTGGTGCGCGATCCGGCACGCCACGAACAGGCGATCGAAAAGGTGCGCGCCGCCGGCGAGTCGCTCGGCCTGACCACCCTTGAGATCCTCCCCTCCCCCATCGCCGGCCCGGCGGGCAACCGGGAATTTCTGTATTGTTTTGGCAAGCCGTCCCTCGCATAGTTGCATTCCGGTTGAATCCACGCCCCTGACAGCGTTATAGTGATCCATGCCGGGTCGTGACCACGCCGATGGTCCACGTTTTCCGGTGCGCATCCACCCACCATCCGCAGGACGCCCCTCGATGAAAAAATGGCTTTGGATCCTTCTCGTACCCGTCGTGCTGATCGTGGCCGCGGCGGTCGTCGTCCCCTCCCTGATCGATCCCAATCAGTACAAACAACAGATCTCCACCCTGGTAAAAGAGAAGACCGGACGGGATCTGACCGTCAACGGCGCGATCAAGATCACGGTGTTCCCCACCGCCGGGGTGTCTCTGGAGGATGTCACCCTGGGGGAGGCCCCCGGTTTCGGGAGCGAGCCCATGGCCAAGGTGGCGCGTCTGGATGTGCGCGCCAGGCTGATGCCTCTGTTGTCCAAACGGGTGGAGGCGGACAAGGTGGTGGTGGAGGGTTTGCGGCTCAAATTGGCCAAGGATGCCAAGGGACAGACCAACTGGAGCGATCTGACCGGCGCCAGGAGCGCCCCCGCCGCCACGCCGGTGGAGAAGGGTTCCGTGCCGGTGGAGAAGAAATCCCCGGCGCAATCGGGTGAGAAAACCGCCAAACCGGCGGAGGCCCAGGCCGCCAAACCGGCAGAGGCCCAGGCCGCCAAACCGGCGGAGGCCCAGGCCAGTGGCGCGGGTGGTGCGGGGTTGGCGTCGATCACCCTGGCCGGGGTGGAGATTCGCGATGCCCAGGTGAGCTGGAACAACGCGGTCAACGGGGCCAACTACACTTTCAAGAAGGTGCGTCTGGTCACCGGGGAGCTGACACCCGGCCAGCCGGTGGCCCTGGAGTTCGACAGCGATGTGGAGCGGGTCAAGCCGGCCACCAACGCCCATGTCAGCCTGGTGGCCACGGTGCGTCCCTCTGCCGACGGCAAGGGGGTGCAGCTCACCAAGACCACCCTCGGCCTGACGGTGAAGGGGGGCGAGGGTTCGCCGGCAACCAGCGCCGACCTGCGTCTGGCCGCCGACATCGACGCCCTGTTCGACGGCTCGCTGATGAAGGCCCAGGGGCTGGAACTGACGATCAAGAGCGAGGGCGGACCCGCGCCTCTGGTCAAGGCCGAATCCAAACTGCGTGGCCAACTGGAGATCACCTCGAACACGATCAAGCTCACCGGCACAAGCCTGGATCTCAAGGGAGATGGCAAGCCGGGCGCGGCCTTCGGCCATCTGGAAGCGCTCTACAAGGGGGATATCGACGGTCAACGCCAGGGGATGAACCTGGTTCTGCCGGCCCTGGAACTGGCGATCAAGGCAGATGGAGGCTCCCTGCCCGCCGGTGGGGTCGATCTGAAAATCACCGCCCGCGCCGAGGTCGATGGGCTCAAGCAGACCGCCCGTCTGAGCGCCTTGAAGGTGGAGGGGCTGGAGCAGCTCAAGGCCGAGGGACAGCTGAACGTGAGCCGTTTCGCACCGCTGACCCTCTCCGGAGAGCTGGATCTGCAACCCTTGAACCTCCGGGCCCTCTTGACCAAACTCGGTCAGAAACTCCCGGCGACATCCGATGACAAAAGCCTGACCGACCTGAAGATGAAAACCGGCTTCTCGTTGGACGATCAGAAGGTGGGCCTGAATCGCCTGGAGGCCAAACTCGACGACACCCGGCTCAAGGGCGGCGTCACCTGGCCACTGGGCGGTGGCAACACCATGCGGGTGGATCTGGATATGGACACCCTGGATCTGGATCGCTACCTGCCTCCAAAGGCCGTCAACTCCGGAGGCGAGGCCAAGCCCGCCGACTCCGCACCCACGCCCGAGGCCGGCGCAAAACCCGATTCCGCACCCAAGCCCGCCGCCAGCGGCGCAGGTGGCGACATCCCGGTCGAGTCCCTGAAAAAACTCGATCTGGACGGCAAGATCCGTATCGGTCAGTTGAAGTTCGGATCCGGCAAGTTCCAGGATACCCAGGTGGTGTTGAAGGGCAAGGATGGCGTATTGAAACTCGAGCCGGCCTCGATGAAGCTCTACGGCGGCACGACCCGGATGGATGCCACCCTGGATGTGCGCGGTCCGGTGCCCAAACTGACCTTGAAGCAGAATCTCCAGGGGGTACAGGTCGCGCCCTTGCTCAAGGATCTGGCCAACGAGGAGAGTCTCACCGGCACGGCCAATCTGGATGTGGATGTCAGCTCCACGGGACGCAACCTGGCCGCCATCAAACAGGACCTGGATGGCAAGGTGGGTTTCGTGGTCAAGGATGGGGCGTATCTGAAGATGGATCTCACCCACTCGATCCGCCAGGCTTATGGAGCCTATGCCGCGACCCGGGGACGCACCCTGTCGGTCGGACAGGATACCGGTCGCACCCCCTTCACCACCCTGGAAGGGTCCGCCGAGATCAACAACGGCCTGTTGGAGAGCAAGAACATTCAGGCGGTCTCGTCCGCCTTGAAGCTGACCGGAGCCGGCAAGGTGGATCTGCCGAAAAACCAGCTCGACTTCACCTTCAAGGCCAACGTGCTGGCCCTGGATGACGTGGACACCCGGAGTGTCAAGGATCTCAAGGGGATCGCCATTCCGGTGCGCATCCACGGCGACCTGGCCCATCCTTCCAGGCAGATCGATCTGGAGGGATTGATCGCCGAGGGGCTCAAGACCAAAGCGATGGAGAAGGTGCAGGAGAAGCTGGGCGGCAAGCTCGGGGAGGCCCTGGGCGGCAAGCTGGGCGAAAAGTTGGGATTGAAGCCCGCACCGGCGGCGGGGGACAAGGGAACGGCTCCCTCGGCGGGGGATGCCAAAGCCATCCCATCCGGAAGTGAAGGCAGGAGCGCGCCTCTGGATGAGTTGAAGAAGGTGTTGCCGTTCGGTCGCTAACCGGAGACAGGGGCATTGGGGGGGGCGTTCCGCGCCCCCTTCCTCCTGATTCCAACCCCTTGGGAAGGCCGTGCGGATGGGAACCGCCACGACAACCGGCTCACGCGGGACAGGATCGGGAAAGCGTCGGGGGACGGCGGGTCGGGAGACGGCATCGTGGTCGATTCACGGTCCCATTTCGTTCAGCACGACCATGAACCGTCACGAACCTTGCCTTGCCATCAATTCGAGGCCTATAACTTAGCCTGATGGGGGGAGATCCCCCTCACCCCCGTACCTTCTATGGACCTCCCTTCGGGAGTTCCACGGTAACTTGCCTGATGGGGGGAGATCCCCCTCACCCCCGTACCTTATGGACCTCCCTTCGGGAGTTCCACAGGTAACTCCGAAGCGGATGATTGCACAAGGCCTCTTGCCAAACACCGGATCCGTTGGTCAAATCAACCACAAAACCCGCCGGACCTCTCCAAGGGACTGATCGGACAGGACCGATCCAAGGACAGATCATGCAAAACAAACCACAGGTTGCGCACCATTACGATGCCAGTGCCACCAGCTATCAAACCCGTTACGACCGTGCCTTCATGCACGATCCATCGATGCGTTATCCGGCCAATTATTTCCGATTGCAATTATTGCTGAACGCTTTTATCAACAAAGGATTGAAACGGGTCATCGAGGTTGGCGTGGGTGAGGGCACGCCATTGGCCACTCTTGCCAAAACCGGCGTGGACGTGTGGGGATTCGACCTTTCCGAACAGATGATCGCCTGTTCCAAGGAGCGTATGCGAGAACACGGTTTGAATCCGGATCAGATCGGTTACGGGGATATCCAGGATCCGGTCACCTATGCTCACTTTCTACGCGGTGGACCGTTCGATGGCCTGATGGCCATGGGCGTGATGCCCCATGTGACCCACGATGACAACGCGTTGGAAAACATGGCCAGTTTGGTTCGGCCAGGCGGAAGCGTCTTCATCGAGTTTCGCAACAAACTTTTTTCGTTGTTCACATTCAATCGCATGACAAAATCGTTTATTCTGGATGATCTGTTGCGCGATGTGGCTCCAGAATTGAAAGAAAAGGTGGCCACGGATCTGGAATCGCGTTTACGGATGGACATGCCACCGGTGCGCACCCGAGTGGATCAAAGCGACGCACCAGGGTATGATCAAATTCTTTCTAAATTCCATAATCCGTTTGAAGTTGTGGAACTGTTCAAACGGCATGGATTTGTCGATATTCAACTGCGGTGGTATCATTATCATCCGGCCATGCCTTACCTGGCCGCCGAGAATCCATCCCTGTTCCGGGAAGAGTCCCTGGCGTTGGAGCATGAAACCTCGAACTGGCGTGGGTATTTCCTCTGTTCGGCCTTTGTGGTCGAGGCGGTCAAGCGCATCTGAGAGGCTGTTTGGCACATGCCAAACAGCCCACGCGGGCCATTCATGGCCCGCCCAATTGCGCGATCATTTGAGAAGCACGAATCGATTGTTTCGCTTCGTGCCGGTTTGGTGATTCGGAATCACCAAACCGCCTCTGAGATGGATCCAAACCGGAGGAAACCACGATCGACCAGTTGATGGACTCTGCACATTCAACAGTTTGATCCATTTCGGCACCCCTTTTCGTCGGCGGACACATTCTTATGAGTGATCGAAGCTCGCCCACCCGGCATTGAGGCTCTCACGACCAACAGGCCGGCCAACCGACCTGTTCCCGGAAAGAGCAAACAGTGTGCCCCCAGGCAGAGCCGTGGTTTACCTGTGACTGCTCGCTAATCTTCATGTCAGGTCAGCGTACCAATGTACTCCTTGATGCAGCAATTGTTCCCCATTTGTCGCAGTCTCACCGGAAACGGGGTACGCGAAACGTTACGTATCATCGGGGAACGAATCCCCATCCAGCACATGGAAGTCCCATCCGGAACCCAGGTTTTCGACTGGACCATTCCCCAGGAATGGAACATTCGCGATGCCTACATTGCCACGGCGGATGGAGAGCGGGTGGTGGACTTCCGGCAGAACACCCTGCATGTGATTGGTTATTCGCAACCCGTGGATGGCTGGTTCACCCTGGAACAGTTGCAGCCTCATCTGTACAGCCTGAAAGAACAGCCGGATGCCATCCCCTATGTGACTTCCTACTATTCGCCACGCTGGGGATTCTGTCTGACCCATCGACAGAGAGAGGGATTGCAACCCGGGACCTATCGTGTGGTGATTGACAGCACGTTGACCGAGGGATCGCTGACCTATGGCGAACTGTTGTTGCCTGGTGAATCGTCGCGGGAGATTTTTCTCTCGACCGATGTCTGTCACCCCTCCATGGCCAACAATGAGCTTTCCGGACCGGTGATTCTCACCGAACTGGCGCAATGGCTGATGTCGGGGCCACGACATTACTCTTATCGATTGATTTTCATTCCAGAGACCATCGGCTCGCTCACCTATTTGAGCCGCAATCTGGCAGTGATGCAGGAGCGGGTGATCGCCGGTTTCAACCTCTCCTGTCTGGGTGATGAGCGCATGTATTCCTGCGTCTCCTCACCGTATGCGGATACCCTGGCAGATCGAATGGCGCGGCATGTGCTTTCCCATCAGGAGGGAGAAACGCGGATCCACTCCTTTCTGGAGCGGGGAAGTGATGAGCGACAATTTGACCGAGGGATCGCTGACCTATGGCGAACTGTTGTTGCCTGGTGAATCGTCGCGGGAGATTTTTCTCTCGACCGATGTCTGTCACCCCTCCATGGCCAACAATGAGCTTTCCGGACCGGTGATTCTCACCGAACTGGCGCAATGGCTGATGTCGGGGCCACGACATTACTCTTATCGATTGATTTTCATTCCAGAGACCATCGGCTCGCTCACCTATTTGAGCCGCAATCTGGCAGTGATGCAGGAGCGGGTGATCGCCGGTTTCAACCTCTCCTGTCTGGGTGATGAGCGCATGTATTCCTGCGTCTCCTCACCGTATGCGGATACCCTGGCAGATCGAATGGCGCGGCATGTGCTTTCCCATCAGGAGGGAGAAACGCGGATCCACTCCTTTCTGGAGCGGGGAAGTGATGAGCGACAATATTGCAGCCCTGGTGTGGACTTGCCGGTCGTTGCGCTTTGTCGGAGCCCATTCGGGAACTATCCAGAGTATCACACCTCGCTGGATAATCTGGATCTGGTCACCCCGGCGGGGTTGGCCGGTGGTTATCGTTATGTGCAACGCTGCATTGCGGGCCTGGAGGCCAACCGCGTCTATCAAGCCACCCGGATTGGGGAGCCCCAATTGGGAAAATATGGTTTGTATCCCACTTTGCATCTCAAGCAGAATCAATTTGCCATGCCGACCGTGAGAAATCTCCTCGTTTATGCCAATGGTCGCCATGATCTGCTCTCCATTGCCGAGCGCATCGGTGAACCGATCTGGAACGTGCATGAATGGGCGCGGCGACTGTTGGAACTCGGACTGTTGCGTGAAATCACGCCGGATGTTTAACGCTCAAACACCTGCAAACGAGCCTTTCACCCACCGTGCAGCCCCCAATCGCCACCGTTCAACCCGTCACCACCACCCGCAACTCGCCCTCGGCCAGGGTCACCCGCAGCCGACTCCCGGCGGGATAGGCTCCGGCGCACCGGGCGAGCCCCCCCTGTTCATCCCGCACCAGCGCATATCCGCGCGCCAGAACCCCCAGGGGCGAGATCGCCAGCAGTCGGACCTCGGGCAGACGCGCCCGCTCCCGATGCAAGGCCAACTCCTGCCGCATGCGCCGGATCAACAGTTGCTCCAGATGAACCAGACGGGCCACCCGCAACGCCAGAGGGCGGCCCCGTTCCCATTGATTCAGACGTTCGGCGCGAAACGCCACCTCCTTGTCCCAGCGCGCCAGCACCATCCGCATGGCCCCGTGCAGACGCTCCTGCAACGCGTCGCAACGCAGGCGGTCCTGATCGATGCGCCGGCGCGGATGGGTCAAACGGGAGGCAAGGGCCACCCCTTTTTCCCGGCGCGACCGAAGCACCCCACGCATGGCCAGCGCGAGCCGCTCGCGCAGTCGTGACAGACGCTCCACCAGCAGGCTCTTCTCTGCCATGGCCAACTCGGCGGCGGCGGTGGGGGTAGAGGCGCGGGCATCCGCGACCAGATC
Organism: Candidatus Magnetaquiglobus sp.; assembly: GCF_058402785.1. NCBI lineage: Bacteria > Pseudomonadati > Pseudomonadota > Magnetococcia > Magnetococcales > Candidatus Magnetaquicoccaceae > Candidatus Magnetaquiglobus > Candidatus Magnetaquiglobus sp. The sequence continues at coordinate 8,991 of NZ_JBZVFG010000043.1, read as the reverse complement.
GGCCAGGGTCACGTCGATCTCGTGACCCACCGCCGAGATCACCGGCACCGGCGAATCGGCGATGGCGCGCACCACGATCTCGCTGTTGAAAGCGGCCAGATCATCCGCCGAACCGCCCCCGCGTCCGCACAGGATCACCTCGGCGCGACCGTCCGCGGCGAGCCGTCGCAGGGCTCGGGCGATCTCCTCGTCCGCGCCCGCCCCCTGCACGCGGGCATGGGCCAGCAGCAGACAGAAGCCCGGAAAGCGCCGCGCCAACGTGCGGGTGATGTCGTGGATGGCCGCCCCCGAGGCCGAGGTGACCACGCCGATGGCGCGCGGCAGAAGCGGCAGGGCCCGTTTACGCGCGGGCGCGAACAGACCCTCGGCGCTCAAACGGGCATGAAGCGCCAACAGCCGCTCCCGTTCGTCGCCGGCGCCGTCGGATTTGATCCCCTCGACCACCAGTTGATACTCGCCACGCGGCGGATAGACCGAAATCCGCCCGGTCACCACCACCGCGTCCCCAGGGCGGGGCAGCGTGGGGATGCGCAGGCGTGTGGTCTTCCAGATCACCGCGCGGATGCGCGCCTGGGGATCGATGAGCGCGAAGTAGACATGGCCGGAGGGTGCCGGTTTCCAGTCGGCGATCTCCCCGCGCACCTGAAGATAGGGATACCCCTCCTCCAGAAGCGCACGAATCTCCTCGTTAAGCTGGGAGACACTCAAAGGCCGTTTGGGGATGGCATCCATGGCCTCACCAAACGCGCATGGTTCGAATGCCTCGAACCGTGCCAAAACGAATCACCGCGCAATCTGGCGGGCCATCCATGATCCGCACCGGCTGTTTGGCCATGACCAGACCGCCTCTCGGACAGGGGATGCGTCCGCTCATGCGGTCCCTCCGGTATCGCCACGCGGCAACAGACAGGTTTTGGCCTGCAACTCCTCGGTCAGCACCCGCACGTTTTCGGTGTAGTCCACCGGCACGTCGATCAGATGGACCCCGCCGGCATTCAGACACCCCAGCAGAAGCGGCAACAGCTCGTCGGCGTTCCCCACCCGATGTCCACGAGCGCCGTAGCTCTGGGCGTAGAGCACGAAATCCGGATTGGTGAAGGTGAGCCCATGATCCGGCAGACCCATGCTCTCCTGTTTCCAGCGGATCATGCCGTAGGCGTCGTCGCGCAGGATCACCACCACCAGATCCATGCCGAGACGGACCGCGGTCTCCATCTCCTGGGAGTTCATCATGAACCCTCCGTCTCCGCACACCGACACCACCTTGCGGCCCGGATGGACCATCTTGGCGGCGATCGCCGAGGGCAGGCCGGTGCCCATGCTGGCCAGGGCATTATCCAGAAGCACGGTGTTGTGACGCCGGGCCGGGTAGTTGCGGGCGATCCAGAGTTTGTACATGCCGTTGTCGAGCGCCAGAATCCCATCCTCGGGCATGGCGCGGCGCAGATCGGCGACGATCCGTTGCGGCAGCAGCGGATAGTTCCCGGCCTGCGCACGATCGAGCACATGCCGGGCATGCTCCTCGCCGACCTGAAGAAAATAGCTGAAGTCCCAATCCGGCGACGGGACCAGCAGCCGGGTCAGGGCATCGAAACCGCGGGCGATGTCGCCCACCACCTCGAGTTCCGGGAAATAAACGTCATCGATCTGGGCCGGGGTGAAATTGATGTGGATCACCGCCGCCGATCCGCCATGCCCCATGATGGCCGGCGGCTTTTCGGTGACATCGTGGCCCACGGCGATGATCAGATCCGCCCACTCGATGGCGCAATGGAGATAATCCCCATCGGTCAGGGCCGCAGTGCCCAGATAGCCGGCCCGGTTCTCGTCCACCACCCCCTTGCCCATCTGGGTGGAGACGAAGGGGATGCCGGTCTTCTCCACGAAGGCGGTGAGGCTCTTGGAGACCCGTTTGCGGTTGGCCCCGGCGGCGATCAGAAGCAGCGGACGCCTGGCGGTGGCGATCCGTTCGGCGGCGGTCATCAACGCATCCGGATCCGGCGCGGCGCGGCGCGAATGGATCTTGCGCAGCGGCATGGCCTCGGTGAACTCGCGGGCGATATCCTCCGGGAGTTCCAGATGGGTGGCGCCGGGTCGCTCCTCCTCGGCGCGCTTGAAGGCCTCGCGCACCAGGGAGGGGATCTTGTCCGCCGAGGGGATCTGTTCGGCCATCTTGGTGATGGGACGCATGGTGCCCACCACGTCGATGATCTGGAAGCGGCCCTGTTTGCTTTTTTTGATCGGCTTCTGGCCGGTGATGGCCACCAGCGGCATGCCGCCGAGCTGGGCGTAGGCCACGCCGGTGATCAGGTTGGTGGCGCCGGGCCCGAGGGTGGCGAGCACCACCCCGGCCTTGCCGGTCAAACGCCCGAAGGTGGCGGCCATGAAGGCGGCGGCCTGCTCGTGACGGGTGAGCACCAGTTCGATCGAAGAGGCGCGAATCGCCTCCAGAAGGTCGAGATTCTCCTCGCCCGGCACGCCGAAAATCCGTTCCACCCCTTCGGCTTCCAGACATTTCACGAAGAGGTCGGCGGCCTTGAGGCCCTCGGACGGGGAGGATGGAGCGAGCGTTGTGTCCATTTTTGTCACCAGATTCTCATGCATGGATGGGAGCCATCATGGTATATCGATCCGGTGGCGAAAGAGAAGTTCCCTTGCGGGAGCAAACGATTCTGTTGCCGGATCGCCGGAGATGATACAGTCACGATCCTGAGTCTTTGAGCATTCGCCCTTTCACCTTGGGAGATGGAGATGATCACCCTGGCCATGACCGGCGCCTCCGGGGCGCTGTACGGCGTGCGACTGTTGGAACGGCTGCTGATGACCGGCAAGCGCGTGGATCTGTTGATCTCGGAGGCGGGACGGGAGCTTCTGCGTCAGGAGTGCGGGCTGGATCTCGCGGACGAAAACGGCGCGGGGGTGGTGGCGCGTCTCGGGGCGCATCTCGCCCGAAACACCGGCCACACGCCGCCCCTGGAGGGGCTGCGCCACTTCGGGATGCGGGAGTGGCACGCGCCGATCGCCTCCGGCTCCTCCGGCGAGCGCGCCATGGTGGTCTCTCCCTGCTCCATGGGAACCCTCGCCGCCATCGCCCACGGTCTGTCCGACACCCTCATCGAACGGGCCGCCGACGTGGCCCTCAAGGAGCGCTGGCCGTTGATCCTGGTGACCCGCGAAACCCCGCTCTCGACCATCCACCTGGAAAACATGCTCGCCGCCACCCGCGCCGGCGCGGTGATCCTTCCCGCCTCCCCCGGCTTCTATCACCGCCCGGAACGGATCGGGCAACTGATCGATTTCATCGTCGATCGCATTCTCATGCGCCTCGGCGTGCCGGTCGAATCCCCTTCCCACGGCTGGCCCATCGATCCGCCGGACCGACGCGAACCTGGCAACAAAGCTTAAAGAAGGTTTGACTCCAGACACGGCGGTGTTAAACTGCTACCTTCGTTAGCGTACCCAATTATTGCACATGGCAGGCGATCCCCACCCATCCGGACCAGCCGCCTTTTAGAGTCTTGTGAGAGTTGCACCATGAAAAAAGTGGAAGTCCTGGCCCCGGCGGGCAATCTGCCCTCCCTGCGGGCCGCCGTGGACAACGGCGCGGACGCGGTTTATTTCGGGTTTCGCGATGCCACCAATGCCCGCAATTTCGAAGGGTTGAACTTCTCCGAAAGCGAGGCGGAACAGGGCATCGCCCATGCCCGCGCTCACGGCGTCAAGGCCAACGTGGTGCTCAACACCTTTCCCCAGGTCGGCAACCCGGAACCCTGGTACCACGCGGTGGATGTCGCGGCGCGTCTCAAGGCCGATGCCATCATCCTGGCCAATGCCGCCATGCTCAAATATTGCCACGAGCGCCACCCGCAACTGCCGATCCATCTTTCGGTGCAGGCCTCGGCCAGCAACGCCGAGGCGATCCGCTTCTACAAACGGCACTTCAACATCGCCCGCGTCATCCTGCCGCGCGTGCTCACCGCGCCGGAGATACGCCGCCTGCACGACAAACTCGCGGATGTCGAACTCGAAGTGTTCGCCTTCGGCGGCCTGTGCGTCATGGCCGAAGGGCGCTGTCACCTCTCCTCGTTCGTCACCGGCGTCTCGCCCAACATCGAAGGGGTCTGCTCTCCGGCCCGCGCGGTCCGGTTCGAAAACTCAAACGGCAAACTCCGCACCCGTCTGGGCGGCGCGCTGATCGCCGAATACCAGGAGGGCGAGGAGGCCGCCTACCCGACCATCTGCAAGGGACGGTTCGAGGCCAACGATCGGGTGTATCACGTCATGGAGGAGCCGGGATCCCTCAACATCCTGGAAATCCTGCCCCAGGTGATCGAAGCCGGGGTAGCCTCCCTCAAGATCGAAGGGCGTCAGCGCACCAAATCCTACGTGGCCACGGTCACCAGAACCCTGCGTCAGGCGGTCGATTCCTATTACGAGAATCCCGGCGCCTATCGGGTCAAACCGGCCTGGGTGCGCACCCTCAACGCCACCTCCGAGGGAACCACCCACACCCTGGGCACCTACGAGGGGAGCTGGCAATGATCAAGATCGCCATCGGTCCGGTGCTCTTCGACTGGGGACGCTCGGCCTTGAAAACATTCTATCGCCGCATGGCCCTGGAGTCCCAGGCGGACATCCTCTATCTGGGCGAGGTGGTCTGCTCGAAACGCCAGGGGTTGAGCCTGGAGGATGTGGAAGAGTTGGCACGGGAGATCCAACCGACCGGCAAGGAGCTGGTTCTCTCCACCCTCGGTCTGGTGATGAGCGACGCGGAGCAGGAGGATCTCCACCGCCTGAAGGATCTGGCCGTCGCGTTGGATCTCAAGCTCGAGGCCAACGACATGGCCGGCATCGGCGTCGCCGAGGGGCACAAGCTGGTCGCCGGTCCCCATGTCAACGTCTACAACCCGCAGACCCTCGATTTTCTCCAGGAGGTCGGGGTCACGCGCATGGTCTTTCCGGTGGAACTGCCCGAAGCGTCGATTCGCGGCATCGTCTCCGCCCCGCGCGCCAACCCGGTGGAGTTCGAACTCTTCGCCCACGGCAAGCTGCCGTTGACCTTCTCGGCGCGCTGTTACACCGCGCGGGCCTTCAAGCTCTCCAAAACGAACTGTCAATACAAGTGCGGCGACTTCCCGGACGGCATGGTGACCCGTACCCAGGAGGGCGAGGGGCTTTTGACCATGAACGGCATTCAAACCATGTCGGAAAAGGTACACACCCTGATCGCCGACGTGCCGCGTCTGACACCGCTGGGCATCGATATCGTCCGCATCTCGCCGCAGAGCCGACACATGCCGGAAATTGTCGCCATCTGGCGCCAGACCCTGGACGGGGATCTGGATCCCGAGGATGCCCTGACGCGCCTTGCGGGGTACAACGGCGACGAACCGTTCTGCAACGGCTATTTCCACGGTCAGCCGGGCATGGCGTTTCACCGGGCTTGACTTATCATGATAGGGGAGGAAACCCCCTCGCCCCCCGCCCGAGGATCTCCCTGACGGGAGTTCCTCGGCCAGGCGATTTTCCAAGCGGTCAACCCACCACAAGGAGCAGCAACCATGCAGATCGACAACGCGATTTTGGATCAGATCACCCAGAATGTGATGGGTGTGTTCAACAAGGTGGGCGAGACCCGCGAAGAGCTGCGTCGCAAGGCCCACGACATGGTGCGCGAGGGTGTGGAGCATTTCGATCTGGTGACCCGCGAGGAGTTCAACGTGGTCAACGAGATGCTCAGCGAAACGCGCATTCGCGCCGAGGCGCTGGAAAAACGGGTGGTCGAACTCGAAGCCGCCCTGGTCCGTCTGGGCGGTGAACCGACATGAGCCGCGCGGTGAACGGCTCGGGCCTGCATCGGGCCTATCTGGCCGGCGAATGGGTGGAGACCGGCGCCTCGCTGGAGGTGGTCAATCCCTACAACGGTGAACGGGTGGCCAGCGTGGCGTTGTGCGGAACCCTGGAGATCGATCGGGCCTTGAACGCGGCGGTCGAGTCCCTGGAGGAGACCCGCCGGCTCGAACCCTGGCAGAGGGCCAAGGCGCTCGCCTTCGTGCGCGACCGGTTGATCGAGCGTCGCGAAGCGTTCGCGCGCATTCTCTCCCAGGAAAATGGCAAGACCCTGGCCGAATCGCGGCTGGAACTCGACCGCGCCGCGGCCACCTTCGACATCGCCGTGGGCGAAGCGACCCGCATCTACGGCGAGGCGTATGATCTGGGGATCAACCCATTGGGCGCCGGACGCCGCGCCCTGGTGCGTCACTACCCGATCGGCGTGGTGGCCGGCGTGGCGCCGTTCAACTTCCCGCTCAACCTGGCCATCCACAAAATCGCCCCGGCCATGGCCGCCGGCTGCCCGATCGTGCTGAAACCGGCATCCAAAACCCCGGTGACCGCATTGATGCTGGCCGGGATCATCCAGGAGTCGGGATGGCCGCTCCAGGCCTTCTCGGTGCTGCCCTGCGATCGGCAGGCCGGTCAGATGCTGGTCGAGGACGATCGCGTCAAGCTGCTCAGTTTCACCGGCTCCCCGGAGGTGGGCTGGAAAATGAAACAGCAGGCCGGACGCAAAAAGGTGGTGCTGGAACTCGGTGGCAACGCCGGCCTGATCGTGGATCGCGAAGTGACGGATTGGGATCTGCTGATCAATCGGGCGGTGACCGGGGCCTTCTATCAGTGCGGCCAGGTGTGCATCTCGGTGCAGAGGATCTTCGTGCATCAGGAGGTGATGGGCGAGTTCCGCGCCCGGTTCAAAAAGGCCGCCGAGGCGCTCCGTCCCGGCGACCCGCTCGACGAAGCCACCACCCTGGGTCCGATGATCGACCGTCCCAACCGCGAACGGTTGCAACTCTGGATCCGCGAGGCCATGGATCAGGGCGCGCAACTGGTGACCGGCAACGAGGTCCCTCCCCTGGGCCAGGGAAACTGTTTGACCGCGACCATCCTCGAAGAGGTCGCGCCCGCTTGTCGGGTGGTGGCCGAAGAGGCATTCGGACCGGTGGTGGTGCTTTCGCCGGTGGAGTCCATGGAAGAGGCCTTCGAGCGGGTGAACGCCTCCCGTTTCGGTCTGCAATGCGGCCTCTTCACACGGGATTTCACCACCGTGATGCGTGCCTTCGATGCCCTGGAAGTGGGTGGCGTGATCCACGACGACATCCCGTCGTTCCGGGTGGACAGCATGCCCTATGGCGGGGTGAAGGATTCCGGTTTGGGTCGCGAGGGGGTCAAATACGCCATGCGCGACATGTTGGAAGAGCGGGTGCTGGTCTATCGGATGTGAACCCGTCTTAATAATGGAACGACGCATCCCGTGACGGGTGCGCTTTAGCGACCCTTCCGCGCCCAAGGATCCTTCCGAACCGTGCTTGCCCGCGTCGATACCATCGCCCTGGACGGCATCCGGGCCATACCCGTCGAAATCGAGGTCGATTTGGGGCGTGGTCTGCCGGTGCTCAATGTCGTGGGGTTGCCGGACGGCGCGGTGCGCGAATCCAAGGATCGGATCCGGTCCGCCTTGAAGAACTCCGGCGTGCAACTTCCGGCGCGTCGGATCACCATCAACCTGGCCCCGGCGGATCTCCCCAAGGAGGGGAGCGCCTATGATCTGCCCATGGCCGTGGGACTGCTCGCCGCGCTGGAGTTGGTGCCAGACGGACAGATGCACGGACGGTTGTTTCTCGGCGAGCTGTCCCTGGATGGACGGATCAAACCCGTTCCCGGTTGCCTGCCCGCGGCTCTTTTGGCCAAGGAGTTGAATCTCAAGGAGTTGATCGTTCCGGCTGGCAACGGTCCCGAGGGGGCTTTGGCCGGCGGACGGGTGATCGCTCCAGAGACACTCCTGGATCTGATGCGTCATCTAAGCGGCGAAAAACCCCTTGAGCCGGTGCCTCCCCTGGATTGGCAGCAGACCCTGGTCGCCCAGGAGAGTCGCGGCATCGGGCGGATTCGCGATCTGGCGGACATCAAGGGGCAGGAGCATGCCCGGCGTGCCCTGGAGGTAGCCGCCGCCGGGGGCCACAACCTGATCATGAGCGGTCCGCCCGGCTCGGGAAAGACCCTGCTGGCCCGTTGTCTGCCAGGAATCCTGCCCGCGCTCTCCCTGGAGGAGGCTCTGGAGGTGACCGCCATCCACTCGGTGGCCGGACGGCTCGAGGGCAACGCGCCCTTGCTCACCCGTCGTCCTTTTCGCGCGCCGCATCACACCGCTTCCCATGTCGCGTTGATCGGCGGTGGCGGGGTGCCCCGTCCTGGCGAGGTAAGTCTGGCCCATCGCGGGGTCTTGTTTCTGGACGAGATCCCGGAGTTCGGAAGGTATGTTCTGGAGACTCTGCGCGAGCCTCTCGAAGCTGGTGAAGTCGGCATCTCCCGCGCTGCCCGTTCCACCCGTTTCCCGGCCCGTTTTCAGATGGTCGCGGCCTGCAACCCCTGTCCGTGCGGGCATCGGGGCAATCCTTATGTTTCGTGTCGCTGCTCGCCGATGCAGGTGGAGCGTTATGCCGCCCGGCTTTCCGGTCCGTTGCTCGATCGCATCGATCTGCATGTCGAGGTTCCCCCGGTTCCCCCCGAGACCATGGCCGAGTTGCCCAGCGGGGAGTCTTCGTCCACCGTGCGCGAGCGGGTGACCGAGGCGCGTGTTCGGCAGGCGCGTCGCAACGGTGGTGCGGTTTTGAATGCCGAGTTGGATGGCGTCCCCTTGGACCGCTGTGCCACGTTGGATGCGGAGAGTCGCGAGTTGTTGTTGCATGCCAGTCGCAAGATGGGATTTTCGGCGCGGTCGCACAATCGAATTCTCAAGGTATCGCGCACCATTGCCGATCTGGAGGGGGTCGAAGCGATCCACGCGACCCATCTGGCCGAGGCGATTCAGTTTCGCATGGGGGGGCGGTTTCCGGGGAACATGTAGCGAGGAGAGGTGGGCACCCACGGTTGCGGGGAAGGTGGCACCCACGGTTGCGGGGAAGGTGTGGCACCCACGGTTGCGGGGAAGGTGTG
>NZ_JBZVFG010000042.1:0-34657 GCF_058402785.1 Candidatus Magnetaquiglobus sp. | reverse complement strand
TGCAAGCAGATGATGTTCGCGAGATGCTGCGGCTGCGTCGACTCGGTTGGGGCAAGCGACGCCTTGCCAAAGAGCTTGAATCAGCCCCAACATGGTCAAGAAGTACACTCAACAGAACGGTTGGTTGCCTTTATGTAACGCGCCAAGCAAAATGAGAATTGCCGCCAAGCAAAATGAGAACGTATTATTTGGTTGAAGGGGCTTTAAAACAACCAAGATCACGCCTTCTTTGTGTCGACTTCCCACAACCAAACGTACTTGTTTCGCCCCGGACGCCCAGAGCGGGTGTCACGCCCGGAGTGGGAATATCCTACTCGCCGCCACCCGTCAAACCGATAGACATTGCCAGAGTGTTGCGCGGCGTCCTGGTAGCTGATGGCATATCGGTAACCACCCTTCAAAGATGGAAAGACGAATTCACGCCAGATGCGAAGCGCGACACGGCACAAACCCGGCCTTTCCGCGCACAGTCGCGATAGCTCCACGGTGTTACTTCGATCCAGATTCAACTCGTTCACACCACCAACCCGTTCACGGATGAGCGGTGAGGCCGTCGTGACCGCTACAGGGGTTCCGTCGTGCATCAGCGCGTGACAAACCCCGCGTTGATTACCACGCAGCAGCGGCCCCATTCGGTGTCCCCACGAGACCAAACAGGCATTGGCCATTTCCAGACTGATGGGTTCGAAGGTGATCATGCCCCCCCCCGCGCAAACGGGTGCAAGATGATCAGCCGACACGGAGATTGAGGCTAAGCCCCTGCGCCCCGTGCCGGCTGATCGATGAGGGTTAGTAGTTCCGGATCAGCACCTCTTTGGCCACCGGGCGCGGTCCCGTGGTGCAGGAGTAGCGGGTCGTGACCGGGTCGATCTGGAACGCTTGGAACGTCTCCCTGATCTCCGGAGTGTCGTTGAGACTCATGAGGACCTTGCCACGAATGCCGGCAAGCTGGGCCGCGAGCGCGGTGAAGTCCTCCCTCGCGAAGATGCCTTTCCCGTAGTAGTCCTCGCAGCCGTGGTAGGGAGGATCCACATAAAAGAAGGTTCCGGGTCGATCATACCGGCTGATCAGATCGGCATATGGCAGACACTCCAGAGTCACCCGCGCGAGACGACGGTGCGCCATCTCGATTTCGTGCCGGACCTTGAGCGGATTGAACCGCGCGGGCTCGACCGCTGAAGTGCCCATCGTGCGGCGCCCTGACATTCTCCCTCCGAAACACAGGCGATGGAGATAGTAGAACCGCACCGCTCGCCGGATGTCCGTGAGCGTGTCTGAAGGGGTATCGAGGAGCCGTTCAAATTCTTCCCGGCTCGAAATCAGCCATTGCAATGCGTCCGCGAAGGCATCCCAATGATGCCTGATGATGCGGTACAAATTCACAACGTCGCTGCTGATATCATTGAGAACCTCATGTTTTGATGGGCTCTTGCGAAATAGAACCCATGCCGCACCACCGAAAGGCTCCACGTAACATTGATGCTCCGGAATGAGTGGAACGATGGTACGGGAGAGCAGATATTTACCGCCCATCCATCCCGCGAGCGGGCTTTTGATCATTGTTTCCATGCTGGTCACCTGACATCAGCGCTCTCGGGCGTTCTGTCGATTGCGGCTCCTGGCCGCTGAAATGGTTGAAGGTTTTGCATCTCGCACACTTGATCTCCATGCGGCCACCAGTGCCCTTGGCCAACAATCTTCCGCATGAACCACATCGCAACTCTTTCAACATCGAACACCTGCCTGTACTCTATACCCGCCACGTGACGTGGTGCGGGATGGCCAATATGGCCAGTTGGTCGTGCAGGATTCTGCCCTGCGGCTCGGGGTGGTCGCACACCCCGGCCCCCGCTTTCGCAAGGGGTCAAACAAAAAACACCCGCTCCAACCCCCGATTCATCTTTACCGCCCAGCGATCCTGAATCATCACCTGATCACCCACCGCGAGATCATCCGCTGTATTCACCTCGACAAGTCCCTGGCTTGTGGCCACACGGACCACGGCGCCGTGCACGGACACGACGCGGCCCGGCGTCTGCTGGTCCGGGGCGAGAATGGCCTGGAGATCATCGAGTAGAGACATGGCGCACCATATCGAGGGTGGTGGTTGGGAAATCGCTGGTGGTGTGACGGATCGATTTGACCTTGCCGCGCCAGGACATACCCATGGCGGCGTCATTCACCTCGACCAAATGGCCGGGAAGGATATCGGGATTGAACAGGATCACGACCGTGACATCCTGGAGCGCCTCGCCGGCATCGATCACCGCGCGGCCTCGTTCTCGGCGGGCATCGACGTGGGAGGCGAGCGGTTCCAGGATGTCATCGCCGGGATGCAAGCCATCGCCACGCATGGCGGTAATCTCACCGGCGGCAGTCGAATCACCATCCGTGGCCGTGGCCACAAAGATGATCGGGAATTGCGTCTCTCCGGCCAGGAGTCTGGGTGCCTGGAAGAGCCACGCCAGGGCGCGCCGCGCCACCTTCACCCGTGCGACTGACAGGCCGGAACGGGCCGCTGCGACGGTGGTGCCGTCCGCATCGAGGGTGAGCGCGCCCAAATCCGATCCAAGCCAGTGGTAGGCATCCAGGGAGATCACCTGTGCTGGCAGGTTCACCGTGGCTTTGTCGGCAAAGACCAGATCGACCGTTTCTTGCCACTGTTGTAACTCCCCGGGCCAAAGTTTGCCCGCCGAGGCGGTCAGCGTCACATTGCTCACCTCCTTGCCGGCATGCACCAACAGATGGACCAGGGATCCCGGATAAAGGTTCGGGGAGCCATGATTGAGACCTCTCGGGCGACTGTCCGGCTCGATGGAGAGTCTTCCCGAGTCGTTTGGCTGCCAGTCGCGCACCACCACGCGGTTCACGCGGGTGATGTGACGGTAGGACTCCTGGATGGAGCGTATAGTATCTTCGGTGAGGATATGGTCCGGAAGGACGTTCGGCCAGTCCGGAACCCGGACCTGGAAACGGTGCCGGGCACGCAGGCGACCATCAGGGAGCGTCTCGATCACCCCGCCAGCGGCGGCTGCAATGGCTTCAGCGATGGCCATGGGGGCGGCCTCGTGGAAAGCGATCCGACCCGGCGGAATCGGCCAGTCAAGCATCGACCATTCGATGGCGCCCACTGCCGATTCGGCGGCCTGACGGGCGGTCATGAGGGATTCCGGCGACATCGAGATAAGCGCCGCTCGCGGGGCCGACAGGGTTGCCGTAGCACTGACGAGTGAAACGGTCAGGCCGACGGAATCGGCGCCGCGCGAGACGGAACGGCTGTCTACCAGCAGGGAGAACCCGGTCTCACCAAGCATCAGCGTGACCGGATCATCCACGCCCAGCGATTGAAAGTCGGCCAAAGATGCGATGGCGGCGGATCCAGACCAGCCGTAATCGCCTTCCGCCATGCCGATCTCGGCGGATGTTACCTCGATGCGTCGGGTGCCGAGAATCAGATGCGGATCGAGCGGCGGCACGATGGCGGGCCGGTCGGAATCGATGATCCGGTAGAGCGTGACCAGTCCTGTGCCTGCGGGATTGTAATCGAGGATCGCGGAGGGCGTGATCAGGCCATTGGTCGCCACGACCGCGCTGCCGTAGGGGGTGGCAAGGACGACGATCGCCACCCACATGAATGCGAAAGGCGTGGCAAGGGCTCGCCCGGCGCCGAAGTATTGCGGCTGCACCAGGGCGGATGCAGTGAACGCCCCATAGCGCGTCGTCAGGGGAGCGCCGACGACCGGCAAAAGAAAGACCACGGGCTCGACGGTGAAGGTTTTGGTGATCAGCGGGACTTCCGGTTCGCCTTCCGGATCAGGCCATTCGATGTACGGATCGACCTCCCAGGACTTGACGGGCCACCACTCCAGGCCATCATCCGAATAGTGCAAGCCAAAGACCGCCGGAGCCTCTTCCGGCACCCGCACCGTGATGGCGACCTCTGCGACCGAGACCGCATTGCCGGTGCCGAGGTCGTAGCCGATCACAAGCGGCGTCCAATCCACATAGGATCCAAAAAAACCACCTATCCACCCGCTCCAGTCGGAATCCGAGCCGATCTCTTCATCGAATGCATTACCCGCATACTCTTCATTCTGACTGGCGATCGGCATGCCAGCCACACAAATGGACGGGCCGCCCGCGACCGATCGGAATTCCACCTTGGCAAGATTGACACGGCTATGCTCCCCGAAACAACCGGCGGTCATAACCAATCGCCAGAATCGGTGTGCCGTGGCGCCGGAGCGCGCGAGATGATAGGCGGTCTTGAGGGGCATTCCGGAGACACGCTGATCCTCGAGGATCAGCAGTTTCTCGGATGCCTCCTCCCAATCGCGACTGGTCAGGCCGGACCAGATCTTGAGAATGGACCATGCGGTGCCGTCGTCGGAGTATTGCAGGCTGAAAGATGAAGGCGCGCGATCGGCCTGGGCTGGAGTGATCAGCAACTCGACGACTTCCGAGGCCATGCCCTCGCCAAGGTCATAGGAGACCCAAAGAGCGCCATCATGGGTGGTTGCAGCCCATCCATACCCCTCGAAAAGCCATGCAGCCTCTTCGGGGGCGTGACTGGCATTGGCAAGGCCGCCGATGCAAATCGTCTCGCCGCCGATCGCGGCACGCATCTGCAGTCCGATCAGCTCAATGTCGTTGACAAAGAGCCGGGTCGAGGCGGTGATATGCAGTCGCCAAAAGCGGTGTGCAGGAGTCGCCTCGTCACCGATCCGATACAGAGCATCCACCCCGGCACGGGCATACTGAATCGGGCCCGTGGCCATGACTCTTGGCTGGTACGGAGTCCACTCCTCGATTCCCAAATCCTTCCATACCTTGAAGATGTGCCAGACCTCTCCATCATCAGAGTATTGCAGGCTGAAAGCATTCGGGGTGTTAAAAATCTCCTGGGATGGGGTGTAGGCCACCTCCTCGACCATCGAGGCGATGCCTTCTCCCAAGTCATACCCGATCCAAACCGGATTCTTGCAGTCGTTGGTATCGATCCCTCCCCAGCCGGATTCGGGATTGTCATCGAAGGCGTATCCAAAATCGTCCATCCCTGGACCGCCGAAAGAGGATCCGCCCTGGCAAATCGACGGACCATCACAGACCGCCCGGAGTTCGATCCGGTTGGCGATTGGGTAATTGGCCGCCCCGGTACACCAGCCGCTATCCGACCAGCCGCCGAAGTTGGACCGGGTGACCATCAATCGCCAGAAGCGGTGCAGGCCGGGGTCGGTGTGGTTGTAGTCGAATGGCGTGCTCACGCCGGCGGTCGCGGTCACGCTCCAGTGAATGGAGAAAACCGCCCGACTCCAGAAATAGTCCTGGCTGAGTGCGGTCCAGGCTTTCAGGGTGGTCCAGGTGAGGGCGTCGTCGGAGTGTTGCAGGCTGAATGTGCTCGGAGCCGAGTATCCCGATGCATCGATGGCGATCTCTTCGACCGGTGCGGCGTTGCCAACGCCCAGATCATACCCGATCCAGACCGGCGCATCGCTCCCGAGGAGATACCATGAGGTGACATCATCGCCGTCGAACGCATGAGCTGCCGGATGCGATGGTTCCGCTCCGCTGGCAATGGCGCTCCCGCCCGTGCAGATGGAAGGACCGCCGATGGTGGTCCGGAACTCGAGGGTTTGGAACAGCAGATTGTTCCGGCTGGGGTCTTGCGATTTGGAGATATACAGTCGCCAAAATCGGTGCGCGCTCATTCCTTACCTCGCTCTTAGAAACCAAATTTAAAAAAAATTCAGCAAGTTAATAAAAGGTGTCAAATCAGGATAATACGCAGGGCCCGCCCCCCCCCCAATAGATGCCGTACTCCACGTCTCGATAATACTGACTCAGCCAGATCTCGTGATCTCCGGGCGCTACGCCGTTATCGGCCATGAAGGGCCAGCCGTACGTGTCGCTGAACGGGTAGGTGGTTCCGGGATGAAACTCTCGACAGAACGCGCCTGCCGGGGAAATGACCGGCGGTGAATTGAGGGGCAGGACTCTGAAGAACAGTTCCGGGCGTTCGATGCCGAACAACTGGCGCAGCCGGATTCTCTTGATGCGCAGCACATACCGGCCACCGGTATACAGGGTCGGGTACATCAGATCCTGTTCGCTGATCGTGGTCAGACCGTGGAAGTAGCGCTCCTTTTCGGCCTTTTTCTGGTTGAGCAGATCGCGCAGCGTAGCCGCTCCGGAGGAGTCCGGATCCATGGTCGCCAGTTGTCGGTTCAACTCGTCGATCTGGGCGTTCAGCTCGGACACGATTGCAAGCCACTGCCTCTGTTTGTCCAGATAGGTCGCGTTCACGGCGACAACCCCGAGCGCGGCCAGCTTGTCGCGCGCCTCCTGGGTTGGATACTCGTAGTTGAATCTTCCGAGGTTGAAGACCCCTTCCGCCCAATCGTACCCGTTGAAATCGCCACGCCGGACCGGTCGAAAAAATGGCGGCTGAGAGGATCCCTCGACCACGAACTCGATGTAGGGCTGGTACATCGGCTGGCCAATCGAGGCGATTTCGGTTTTGATGGGCTTGCCGTATTGGTTGATGCCGGTTATCAAATACACCTTGATCGCCACCCGCCCCGAATCCGGGGTGACGATGCCCGCATTTTCGTCTCGAATGCGCAGACGGACGGTGATGTCGCTCGGGAACGGGTATCCCATCAATTGCTCTTTCTTGTGGCTCACTTGATCGTTCACTCCCAGAGTTTCCCGGGATCCTCGCCCACCTTCTCGTTCGGCTCCTTTTTGTAGTTGCCTGTCGGGGACTGTACCGTGAACTGTTCGGTGCGGTACTCGTAGCCGGCGCTGCCGGCCTCGCGTCCGGTGTTGGGATCCATGAAGACCAGCCATACCTTGTAGATGATCTTGATGGGCTTTTTGTCGATGTACCAGTCGGTGCCGCTCTTCTCGGTGTCCCAGTTGGGGTAGATCTTGTAGACCTCGTATTCGACGAACACCTCCTCCTTTTTCTTGACCGCGGTCGGCATCGTCTCGTCCACGAACTCGATCTGCCGGTCGGTACGCACGACCTCCTTGGCGGTCTGTCCATACCGCGTTTTGAAGCTGGCCACGGCGGACACGAACAGCTCCTTTCGCGATGCCAGCTCAAGATTGGTGCCGGCGGCATTAATCTTGACATCACCATTATTGGCGGAATATTCGACTGCGTATCTCTTCTTGCCGGTACCTTCTGGGATTCCACCCAAAAACCGGGCAAGCCCCTTGCCCAGAAAATCGAATTTATAATCAACGCTACCACTCGAGACCTCGGCCATGATCAAGCCAGGAGATACGATCCGAATGGAGTGCTTATCCGGCAGATTGGAGGGCTTCTTGCGTTTGAAGCCCACGATGCAGGGCAGCGAGCGGACAATCGATATCGATATTTTGCTGTCGGACGCATCATGCCCGGAGGTGCCTCCTGGCGCAGACGACGGATTCTTGGTCAGCTCATCCAGCCGTTTTTCAAGCGCCGCAATACGGGCGGGATCGGCCATGGCGTCACGCAGCCGATCAAGCTCGACGCGCAGCGTGCCGATCAATCGGTCGGCAGTCACATAGCGATCATTCTGGGCTGCGAGTGCACTGATCTGATCTTGCAGCTGTCTTTCCATTTGGGCGACGATTTCGGGATCTTCACCGCTGGCGCGCCGCTCGAGAATCTGGCTGCGAAGATCATCGATTGCCGTATCCCAGCGTCCGGCGCCATCAGTGAGCAGACCCTCCAGACGGGTGATCTCCTCCAGGCTGCCGGAGGAGGCCTGGAGTTCGGCGATGAGATCACTCAACTCCCCGAGCGCACCATCCAGATCACCGTTCAAGAGTTTGTCCAGAATGCTCTGCAACGGTCCGGTCACTCCGGTATGTCCGCTCTCCAGATATTCACGGATGGCTTCCAGGGTCGCCGGATCGTCGCCGTTGGTCTGGATATCGGTAAGAATTCTGGTCAGCATGGCCAGACTCTCCGCGTCTCCCACCGGTTGACGCAGCTCTTGAAGCTGATCGAAGATACTTGCGGCCAGATCGCCGGACAGAGTCTTATCGAGAGGCGCCAGTCCCGATACCGTCTCTTCGATCATGTTTTGCACCTTGGCATCGCTGCACCGACCCCCGACCACGGTAAGCCCTCCCGTCACCACACAGGGATCCTGGGGTTGTTGCCAATCGCCCGAGGAGCCACCTCCCGAAGGGTAGGCAAAATTCAGAACGGCGGTTGCGGTGAGGATGGCCATGAGCTACGCGCTTTGCAGGGTGCAAACCAGGGTGGCGCTATTGGCCGCGATGGCGGCGGCTCCGGCGGGCACGATCCGCTTTTCCCAGACCCCGACGGCACTTGGATGGGTGGCGAAGGTGATGGTGTCGCCCGGCGTCCAGGAGAGGGTGGTCCAGGCCAACGACTCGATGATGAAGAATGGCGCGCCGGCATTGCCATTCATCGGTACGAAGCGGCTGGCGACCGTGCCGCTTCCGACCTCGCCGCTACGCGCACCGGTGACGGTGTAAGCACCCGGACCATCAAAGGTGAGCGTCCAGGAATCCTCGACCGACCCTTTACTGGTGCCGGTGATGGGGTGGTTGAGCGAATCGAAGGTTCCGGAACCGTTGTTGACAAAGCCGTCCACGACCGGCTCGACATCTCCGACTTCGATGACCGACTGCACCCGCGATCCCTCTGTCACGGTGTAGGTGTTGGCCAGGGTGGTGCCGGGGGCCAAAGTCAGCGTGGCGGTGTTGCCGTTCCAGATGACCGCATTGCTGGATGCCAGACGCACGAACTCCTCGGCGCCGATGGCGACATTGAAGCTCGTTTTGTTGGAGATGCGGATCAGATCGCCATTCTGAAAGATGGCGTCGGTGGCGTTCTCGACCGTAACGGTCAGGATCGAAGCACCGGCGGAAACATCGGCTTCCAGATCGGCCCCACCATAAAATCGGGGATAGTCATCCGCCTCGTCCTGGGTGTCGGTCTGGGAGGCGAGCAGATTGCCGGCCCAGGCCAAAAGGATCCGATCATCGCCGGGGGTGTGTTTTTCCAGGAACAGCCGGACGGCGGATGCTTTGGTGGTTGTGGCCGGGGCGATGCGCGCAAAGATTTTCCGATAGATTGTCGAGCCGGTCAGGCGTTCGGCCTCCGGGATGTGCGGCCAGACGTTTTCGGCCACGTTGTTGGTGATCAGCGCCGACGCAAAACCCATGACCCCTCCGTTGCTGGCGGTGTCGTTGACGGTGGCGGACTTGCGAAAGGTGATGTCGGTGTTGGCGATGGCCATGGTTATCAAATCTCCACGAGTCGGATTTCGCCCGTATAGGGCTGGCGATGAGGGAAAATGGGTTTGAAAGAGACAGCGGGCGGTTCGTGATGGCGAAAAGCCACCACCCGTATCGGATCGTCCCGCCACTGGAATTCGTAGGTAGCTCCGGCCTGGGCGGCCATGGCCAGGATGGCATCCACCTCGGTCTGGGTGAGCCAAGTCACACTCTGCTCCGCGATCAGCGTGATCGGGCGTCCGGTGATCACCCGACGCGCATGCAGCACCACCCGCCCGGAGAGGGTATCGACCGCCGTCTGCCGCACGGGCGACCACACGTCCCGGTCCGACCACTGGATAGAGTGTGGCAAGATCAATGAGCTCAGACGTGTCATCAGTACCTCCGTGTCCCGGTTCGGGCGGCGAGCCGCCTCTCCAAGCTGCGCATCAGGCCGACCACCTGATCTTCCGCCTCGGTTGAGCTGGAAACCGGCTGGTCGTTGATGCGGATATCGAACCGCTTGGCCGGCGCGTTCGAATCTCCGAACGCCCTGTACGATTGGTTTTCGTAAAGACGCTGATCGATGAAAGGTAATGGCGGGGGGCGCTGCGGCGCGACGATACCCCCCGAGGCAAACCGCGGCAGGCCGTTCAAAAGCTCCCGCATCAGTGGGAAATTGCCGGCATTGAACGCCTCGGCAAGCCCGGGCGCACGCGCCACCACCCGCTTGTTGAGCATGTACTCGCCCGGCATGGCCAGGATCGGCACCGAATCCTCGTCACCCGTCCCTGGCACCCACCCGCCACGCGCGAAGGTCAGAGGGTTGATCATGCCGCCGCCGGCAAACGTCTGCTGGGTGGTGACCTGCACCGTGACGGTTTTGGTTTGCGGCAGTTCGTCGATCTTCTTCTGGATCTCGTCGATCCGTTGCTTGGCCTTGTCGATGTCCGCGTTGATGTCGATGTTGCGCCGCTTCTCAAGTCCGTTGAGCTTCTTTTCAAACGCGTCAACTTCCGCCTTTTGCTTCCCAAGCTCCCCCTTCAATCCATTGGTGGTGGCCTGCTGGGATTTCAGTTGCTGTTCCCCTACTTTGATAAGCGCCTGGTGCGCTATCTCGGCAATCAATGTCGCCTTGTCGAACGCCCGTAAGGCCGTGTTGGTGTCCTTGAATCCACCAGCCATGTTTTGCGCCTGCCCGGCCAGCTTTTGCGCTTCCTTGGCAAGTTCCCTGGCACGTTCTGGTTCGGTTTCCGCGAGCATTTCAGCTTTTGCGGCAAGCATTTTTGCCTTTTTAATCTTCTCGAACGCCTCCGAGACGCGATCTGCCTCGGCTTCGGTAGCTGTCATACCCTTGCGTTCGATCTCGCGCCGCTTGTCCGCGCTGCTCTTGATATTTTCATCACCTTCGCTGCGCAATCGCTTGAGTTCCTCCGCCAGTCGCTCCTCCTCGCGGATCGACTCCTCCACGGCTTTCTTGTTGGCCTCGCTCCGCTTCTTCGCGCTCTCCTCGCCGCTTTTGCTTTTCTCCCCGTCCAGATGGACCGCGCGCTCTTTTTCCAGCTCCGCCAGCCGAATGTTCTCCCTGGACAGGTCCGCGTACAGGTTGAACAGCGAAATCGCCTGGTTTCTTTGCTCGTCCTTGATACGGATGCCATCCAGTTTCCGGATGAACTGTTCGACCGACATGCCCGAGGTAACAGCCTTCTGGGCCATGTCATTGAACCCCTTCTGGGCCGCCTCCTCGAACCGGCGCAACTCGGCGCCCTTGGCGAGCATCTTGTCGTATTCGCCGTTCTGACGATCCATCGCCAGATTGAGCGCCTGCGCCGCCGTGGCGGCCTGACCGGTGGACATCCCGTACTTCACACCCAGCTCGGCGTTGTACTGCGTCAACTCCTCTTTCGTCTTGGCCAGGGCGTTTGCCTGCGCCTCCAGTCCGGCGACGACGGCCTGATGGTTTTCGGTCTTCAAGGTCTCGATATATTTGGCAAGCTGGGCCGTATTGTCGCCCGTCGCACTTCCGACCTTGGCCAACACCCGTCCGTGCGCATCCAGTGACAAGGTGGCGCCCGGCAACAGGTTGGCCAGTTGCTCCTCAGCCTTGGTGTGCTGTTCGGTCCCGACCTTGGTCGTTTCCAGCACACGTTTCAGATCTTGCAGGGTCTTGAGCTTCTCCTCGCTCTTCTGGCGCGCCTCATTCATGGCCTTGGCTTCCGCCATCGTGGCCGGCACCGCCGACTCCGTGACCGATTTCGAGTAGATCGCGGTGGCGGTCGCCAGGGCGGTCAGGGCCAAACCGAGGGGGGTGAAGGTCAGGAACCGAAGGGTGGCGCCCAGCACGTTCAACGCGCCATTCATGCCAACAACGAACGAAGTGGCACCACCCAGAGCGACCCCCGCCGCACTCCCTCCCGCCCCGAGCATCGCCAACGGTCCAGACAAGGCGACCGCCTGCGCCCCCAGCGACCCAATGGACGCACCCAGGGCGATCACCCCGCCGCGTACCACACTCCAGATCATTTGCAGCGCCCCGAATCCGGCGAAGGCGGAAATCGCGGTCAGGGTGCCGGCTGTCAGATTGGGATACTCCTTGGCGATCGCCGCCAGCCCGCGTGCAAAAAGAGCCAGACCGTCCGCCGCTTTGTTGAGCACGGGCAGGAAAGCATCACCGACATTGGTTTTGAGCACCGATACCGCGTTGGATGCCAGTTCCAGATGGCTTTTCGAGGTCTTTAACTTCTCGTTGAACTCCTTTTGCATCGATCCGGCGTAGTTCGCATTGTCGCCCACCATATCGAAAGCCTGTCCCATCACCTTCATGTTGCCGGCCACGATGGCGATCTCGTCCGCGAACTGGTCCCCGAACAGGCCGACCAGGGTCTTCATCTTCGTGTTCTGGTCGAGCCGATTGATGATGTTGAGCATCTCGAACAGGGCATCTTTCGGCCCCTTGCGAATCATGGCCGCGACCTGGCTCGAATCCATGCCGATCCTGGCGAGCGCCTCCTGGAACCGCTTACCCTGAACTTCAGCCGTCATCAGCTCGCGCATGAAGGCGTTGATGGCGGTGGCGGACCGTTCCGGACCCAAACTCATGGACAGGAACGTGGTACCCAGCGCCGCCGTTTCGTGGGCAGCCAGCCCGAAGGTTTTGGCCATGCCGCCCGTGCGGTTCATAACCTCCAGGATATCCTTCTCCACCGCATTGGTGTTGTTGCCCAGATGGTTGACGGCATCCGCCAGGTTCTTTGCCTGCGGTGCGGTCAGGGCAAAGACATTCATCAGTTTGCCGACCGCGATTCCGGCATCATCTGCCGAGATTTTGAACGCCACCGACATCCTGGCAACCAGCTCAGTGAACTCCTTGATACCATCAGCGCCAATGCCCATCTGACCGCCGGCCTCGGCGATTTTGGCCAACCCGGTCAACGATATCGGGATCTCGGCGGACATCTTCTTGATGTCCTCGGTCATCTCCTGGAACGCTCGGGGTGTCGGAAAATCCACCACCTTGCGCACATCCGACATGGCGGACTCAAAAGCGACCGCCTCGCGGGTCGCCAGCCCAATCCCGACCCCGGCGGCGGTGAGCTTGATCAACGACTCGCGCACCAGGCCGAAACTGGAGATCAGGTTGTCGGCGCGGCTGTTCACCTCGACGATCCCCTGGGTCATCAAGGTGTGCGCCCGCGCAAGATCGGTGGCCGACAAGGTGCCCGAGGCGCGCAATCGCTCGTAAGCCGCCTGGAGGCGCAAGATTTGCCGCTCCTGATCGGCGATGGATTCGAATCCAAGAATGCTCATGGCCTTTTCCAGCCGCCCGCGCTCCCTGACCACCGCGTTCACCCGCGCCAGTTGCGCCTCGAGCCGTTTCTGCTCCTCGGTCAAGCGCGTGGTATCCACCGCCTCGGCACGCAACAGCGTTCCCAGGCGTTCCAACTCCTTGGATTCGGCGGCCAGGGATGTGGTGATGCGGGTGGCGGCCTGGGCGGCACTGTCACTGTCGCGCTTCAGGGTGTCAAAAAAGCCTTGCAACCCGGTTCGCTGCTCGGTGAGCCGCCCGATGGTCTGCGTAAGGGATGTGATTTCGGCTTTCTGTTGATCCGTGCGCAGCTCGACCGGGGTTTTGTTCAGGCGCGCCAGCGCAACCCCAGCTTCGTCCAGTCGCTTGGAGACACTGCCGAGATCGCCCTCGACCTTGCGAAAGGCGTTGCCGAGACGCTCGGCCTCGGTTTTGGCCGGGCCGAGCGCATTCTTGAACGTCTCGACATTCTTGGTGGTCCCCTCGAAAAGGGGAATGTTGTTCAACGACGCCTGGATGGCCGCCCGGTTCTTCTGGGCTGCCTCGGTTATGGCGCGCATCGCGGCGGTGAACTCACCCTGCCCGGTACGCATCCCGCGCACGAGCGCATCCGGGTTTGCGGACAGGGTCAGGGTGACATTCAAGTCAGACTTGGTGTTGGCCATTCAGCCGCTCCAGGGCATGCATGAATCGACTCCAGGGATACTCAAAGACGTACAGGTGCCCGCGCTCGATCAGTCCGAACGCGCAGGATTCGATGTTTCGGACAGTTGCTGTTGCATGAGCTGACGCCCCATCTCCTGTATCCGGACCTTCCAGGCGAAAAAATCGGGGTTGAACTCCCGGATCGCCGCACCGATCTCCCGCAGTTCGGACAGGCTGAACCCGGCCAGATCGAGCTGGGTCAAGGTCGAAAAAAACCGGATCTCCTTGAACGAGATATCGCCCAGGATGTGATCCTCGAAGAAGTCTTGCGCTTTGGTGGGAGGATTGACGATCTGATCAATCAGCCCCAACAGCTCCTCGACGGTCGGTTCGCGGATTGTCACCTCACGATCCGCGACAGTGATCACGCGAGTGCGACGGGTCATGTTCATCCCTTGCCCTCCACATACCGATGCCAGTTACGGATGAATTCCGCCTCGGTGCCAGCACCGAGCGGGGTGTTGTAATGTTGCTTCCAATAGCGCGCCAGGCCGGGCAGATCATCGGCGGCGGGCAGAGGCTCGCGCACCCGCCGATAGTGGATCCGACACATCACCGCTGCCAACAGCATATCGGTGATCATGCGCTCGGGGGGCGGGATGGCTGGCCACAAGCCACTCATCTGCCGCAAGGTCTCTTGCTGGGTTTTCAGAAAGCGCTCCCAGATATCCCGATAGGTGGCCGGTTCCATCTGAAATACCCCGCACGCCGGCCCGCCGCCCACCTGGCGCACATACCGCCCCAGGCCGGACTCTTGCGCCGCCGTACCCATCAAGATCGCTTCCGCCGCTGGCGATTCCATCCCCACCAGCTTCAAGGCTGGCCGGACGATGTACTCCCGGAACTGGTCAGGGTGAATGCTCATGCGGCCTCCTGGTGGATCTCACGGAAGTAGGCGGACCGGTCGCTCGCCTTACTGGCCTTCAACACCTCCCCAACCAGATCGAGCTGGGCGAACTTGTTGGTCTTGAGATCCACTTTCTTGGCCGCCGAGAAGCGCACGCGGTAGAAGACGACGGCGCGCAGACGGTCACCCTTGGCCGTATTGCACCCGTTGAAGATCACGGTGTATTCGCGCCCGGACTTGGTGAGCGCCTCGACCATGTCTTGCGCGGCGTGGGCGTAATCCACCAGCAGGGGGCGCCCCTCCTCGATGTTGGCATCGGCGGTCATGACCGGCCCCAACGCATCGAGGGTGTAGTCCGTGCCGAGCACCTTGACGATCAACCCCATGTCGCGCCAAACCACGGTACCATCCGTGACGGTGCCGCCCAAGGTCGGCCAGGTGGGTTGCGTGGCGCCGCTGGTGCCGGCGGTGGTGCATTTGTAGTAGTGGCCGTTAGAAACCGTGGGCGCGCGGTAGCTGTTGAGAACGTAGGCCGTGGTGGCACTCCAGGTTGAGGCGTTCTCGCCGTCCTTGGCGCGGATCTCCACGGACCCCGCCTCCGGCAGGGCGCGCTCCAGAAGCAGCCGCCCGCCCTTGTAGGCGACCACCTCCTCGTCGGTCACCGTGCCGGCGGCCACATGCGCCGCGTGACCCAAGGCCGCGATGGCCAGGTTCTGGGGCGAAATCGCGCTCAACGACAGGTTGATCTTGCACGATTTGATGCGCGTCACCGAATCGACAACGCCACCCGCCGGGTTGTCGGAATCCTCCAGATTCACGGTCTCGTCGTCGATGGCGACGGTCAGATCCGGGGTGTTGCCCACGGCGAGGATCGGCCCGGTACCGTCGGCGGGACCGATCTCCACCGGACCAGCGCCGGTGTAATGGTATTGCGTCAAGGACATATCATGAGACTCCTAAGCAAGAGTGATTCGCGCCCGGTATCGCAACGCGAAGTAAGTGAACCCGTCTTCAAAGAGGGGTGAGGGGGAGGTGACGCGAACGAGAGGGTCGATCACGCCGGCGGTGGGTGGTCGAAAACCACGCAGACAGACATCGATCTGCGTCAGTAACAACCCCGCCTCGCGGGACAACCCTTCATCCCGCGCCGAGGTTTTCACGGCCAGCACCGCCAACCAGTACTGGTCCGTCAGGGTCTCACCCTCCGGACCGCTCACGTCCGGATCATCCCCGCCGTAGATGACGTAACAGGCGGGCACGATTTGCCCTTGGCTTTTCGCGTCGCCCAACTCCAAGGCCGCGACCACACGCCGCAGATCCGGCACATGCGCGCGGATCCGTTCAACAAGTAGGGGTTCAAGGAAAAACAGGTTGGACATCCATCTATCTCCTGGGTGAGAAACCATGCAGCCAGAAGATAAAGGAAAAGAGGGCGGGGAGTTGTCCTGACGTGCGTCAGTGCGTGGTGTTCACGATCATGTTGGCGAGCAAAAGCCGCCGGACGGCCCGTTGCAAACGGGGGTCCTCGATTCCGGCGGTGAGTTCGGAAGCGCGCACCTCTTCGGCGGGTGTCGGGGCGCGTAAGGGGGGAGGGGGTGCCGGGCGTGGCTTTGGGGCGAATTTCAAGGTCTCGGTGCGGCACCGGACGAATGAGATCCCGATTTGAAGTTGATCGCGCAACGCCTGCACGATCTCCGGAGATCGAAAAGATATCTCGGCAGCAAAGGCCGAGGAGTCCACCCGCAGGGTCAGTGTGCCGTTTTGCAGCCGAACCGGCTCGGTGTGCGCGGCCAACTCATCCCCGGCAACGCGTCGCCAGTCGCGCGCCAACTGGCACGCCTTGCTGGAAGGGTGGTCCAGGATATGGCCGGCGATGGCCTGTACCAGGTTGGCAAGCGGTCCAGCCATCAGAATCCTTGCATGGCCTGTCCGTTGAACTCTCCGGGATGGGTCGAGAACATCGGCAAATCCACCACCACGGCTGGCTGGGCGGACGATATGGAGGCGCCGGTCAGGGAGGCCTTGCCGGATGCGATCATCTCCAGCCAACGTATCGCCCGGTCATGCCGGTCGCGCACGGTCTCGGAGGCTTTGTCATCCCACAACAGAAACCGGACGATGTCCCCGCAAAAGCGCGGCAGCGGCGATACGGACACCACCGACGCATCCAGGGGCAAAGGGTGCCGTCGGGCCAGGTACGAGTCCGCCATCCTCGATGCCTGGATCATGGCATCCAGCAGACGACCGACGGCGAACGCGGCCTCCGGGTCTCCCTCCGGATCGAGCAGCCGCGCCTCGGTGATGATCTCGCCTGAGTCCGCCGAGGCGATTTCGCAGATTTCGCGCCCACCGAACCAGCGGATCAGATCGTTTATCGTGACGTACAGATGGGTATCCATGGAAATCGCCTCGCTCAATCGGTTTTTCAATCGCCTGTCGCGTTTTTGGTCGCGCGGAATATCTTGACCCCATCCGGGATGAAACGCGCCAAAAAAAGCCGTTTTAGCGCAAATGGTCAAACCGCACCCAACAGATGCCGGGTAATGATCTCCAGAATCTGCTCCCCACCCTGGGGAGAGAGTCCCAGATACGGGCGCGCCGGGATGGTGATCTCGTGCGCGCCCATGGTGCCCCACTGGGAAAAGTTGGATCTGCGCTTGGGTACGAACCGGGTGCCGACCTCGCCGGTCCGTTTGTTCTGCCGGAAATAAAGCTGCTGGCTGCGTGCGTAAACCGGGATCGTCCCGCCGAACTGGTGGATCGCGGCGTAGCGGCGATTGGTGCCGACACGGGCAAAGGTTTGGCCGGATGATGGTGCAATCGATGCGGCCAACAGGCCGGTAACCTGCAAGATCTTGCCCGGCCACTTGCCTTTCTTCTGACGCGCCCGGATGGTGGAGGGGCGCAACAGGGGCCACGGAACTCCGGAAACCGGATCCGCTTCCCTCTGAAACGCCTCCTCCACACCATCCAGGAGCACTCCGGCAATCTCCCGCATGGCCGGCGCGGTCTGGACTGCCGCTTGCGCCAGACGGTTGAGCGCATCCAGCACCGCGCGGTCGTCGATTTTGATTTCAATCGGGTCGGGCATGACTTACAATCCTTCATGAAGTCGGTTTGTGTGACACGGTGCAAATCTCCCCGCCGTAGCACGTGACTCACGGAGCGCCATGTGGGGTTGAATGGGAGGCCCCACCGCAAACCGACTCTCACCCTTCAATCGGATACCCTCTCTTGATCTCCCGACGCATCTCCCCCTCGTCGGCCCTCTGAAACGACACCAAATACAGCTCTTCCCGGTTCCCGGTCGCTTTGATCACCGCCTTATACAGCCGTCCGTCCACCTTGAAATAAACCAGCCGCCGATCATCCTGCCGGATCACCTGTCCCTCGGTGATGCGCGGCAATTTTTGATACTCCTCCACACCCAATTCCGGATGGCGTCCACGCTGCTTGTCCATGGTATCGGAAGAAATGTAAACGGTCTTGGATTGACTTCCGAGCGCCTTTTGCGCGGCATCATCCAGCACGGCCACGGGAAATTTTCCGCCGACCTCTCCTTTGAAGAACCGTGCGAACTCCGGCCCCGTGACCGACCCCTCCATATACTGCCGGGCCGTCTCGGTGGGGTAGCGGTTCAAATCCGGCTGAAAGGCGGCCTGTCCAGGGTTGTAATCAAACCCCGGATCCGTGGCAAACCTTCCTCCGGTCGGCAACCGGTAGAAGCTCACCGGACGCCAGATTTCGGCTTTGGTCCGGGAATCGATCCCGACCATCCGCTCCTCTTCGCCGATCCGGCCTTTTGCGGATTCAATCGGAACCTTCATCTCCTCGACCTGGCGAGGCGACAGGGCACGCACTCGGCAGCGGCACCCCCAACCGTTGGGCGGATAGAACTTGGCCCAAAACGGGTCATCGTGCGGGAACACCTTGCCGTGCAGCACACGATGAGCTGGGCGGGTGCGGGAGTCCATCACCGCCACATACATCCAGTACGGGCGTGCCTCGGCATTCTCTTTCATCGCCTTCCAGCGTCCCGCCGAATAAGCGGTCTGCAAGTTGGTCCGGTAGATCACCCGCATGCGCCAAGGACTCCCCAACATCGGCCCCTTGCCATCCTCCTGCTCGACCCGCCCCCACCATCCCAACTGTTTAAGACGAGGCTCCAGGCGACGCATGAACATCTCTTGCGTGTCGCCGTTCTTGATGGCCGCCTCGACCTCCGCGCGAATCGCCTTCAACACGTCGAGACTCACCACCTTGGCCACGGTAAACGCCTTGGCATGCGCCTCCTTCCAGGTATCTTGCCAGTCCCAGGAGAACCGCATTCCCTTGGACATCATGTACTCAACAGCTTGCTCCGGAGGCAGGCCGACGGCATAGCCTGGATTAAGACTCGACATGGGCGCCGCTCCGTCCGATCATCTCGGCCACAAAGAACCGCCGCGCCAACGCCTCTTGCAAACCGTCCATATCCAGATCAGGGAACAACTCATCCACCAACCGCAACGCCTTGGCGGGATTTTCAAGCTGCGACATCCGATCCAGGAGACTCTTGAACAACGGCTCAAGCGAACTTGAAACCCCCTCCATCCCGTCGCGCTCTAAAACATCGATCAACCCCTGATCAACATCCTCGGAATCCTCAACACCACTCTCCGCAAAGGAGGTGTCACCCGGTTGCGGACGAACGGATGGCTCCGATACGGGCCGCCCGACGGTCGGCACCTCCTCCCACTCGCCGCCATAACTCTCGACCACCTGCTTGAGGGTGGGGCGATATCCGGCTTTCGCCAGCCGCTCCTCCCGCATCGACCGGGCATCCAGATCCTCCGGCTCCTCGATCACCCTCCGCACTCTGGGCGGGGTAGCGCCAGGAAAATTCCATTCGGTCAGCCATGCGACTGGTCCCTTGTTGAACGACTCGCACAACATATCCGCGTCCGACTTGACCACATCGTTGCGCACCGCGCGATGCACCTCGGCCTTGTATTGCCCGCCAACCGCCTCCGTGGTCATGGTCTGCGACAAAATAACCTTGGCGATTGCCTCGTTCATGCGGTCGTACAACTCGACATTACTGATCGCGCTGGTGGCGGTCTGCAGGATATCCACCTTCATCCCCTCCGGGATGATGATCCCGGATCGCGATTGAATAGCCTCCAACGCTTGCAGCAGTCGCGTTTTTTCCAAATCGCTGGCACCGTTCGGGTATGTCCCGAGCGCCGTGGGCGCCCCGAACTTATCGATACCCTTCAGCCATCCACGGAGGTCCCCTCGTTTGAAGAACGTCGGCCAATAAAGCCAGTGGGCCAGCCCTCGTCCATACGGCTCGTCGCTATGAAACATGCCGGTGGAAAATATCCAGAATTTACGCGGCGGAAGTTCCTTTCCTTCCAGATACTCCGTGTGCGTGCGCAGACGCAGACTCTTGTCAACCCCGAAACAGAACCGCCCTGGGTGGCGCACCAGCAGATCCTGGATGACAACCTGGTCCCCATCGCGGCCCCACATACACTCCGCAACCGAAAAGCCGAAGAACACTCCGTAGAGCATCCAGTCAGTGATCGTATCCCAGGACAACCGGGACAACTGCTTCTTTAAGAACTCCACTGCCGCCTTCGAAGGCGCATCGTCCGCGCCCGGATCCACCACCCAGGGCCGAGAGGTGATCGCCATGCGCCGCTGCTGGAGACAGGATGCCACCTGATCATCCTGCAGGATATCCTCATACAGGGCATAATCCCCGCCACCCTTGCCCATCAATATCGCATCCTGGGGATGGGCGAACGCAAACCCATCCAAAAAGCC
Source organism: Candidatus Magnetaquiglobus sp. (assembly GCF_058402785.1). Classification (NCBI taxonomy): domain Bacteria; kingdom Pseudomonadati; phylum Pseudomonadota; class Magnetococcia; order Magnetococcales; family Candidatus Magnetaquicoccaceae; genus Candidatus Magnetaquiglobus; species Candidatus Magnetaquiglobus sp. Next base: position 14,243 of record NZ_JBZVFG010000042.1, on the reverse strand, counting down.
GCGTGTGATATCCAGATCCCCGGTACTCGCGGCCAACTCATCGGTAACCGGCGCCGACTGGCTTGGTGATCGGGCCGCTTTCCTTGATCTCTTGCCCATGTCAAAACCCTCCGAATCCCGACAAGCCATCCACCCAGAAGCGTCGCCCAACACTGTCATGCGCCTGACCACCATTCAAGCCCAAGCTTCCCGCGAACGGATCCGGGCGACAATCACCCACCGCCTGAAACGCGATCTCCACCCGTGCCGTTCCCGCCGCATTCGCAGCCAAAAAACAGGCCCAGGTGCGATCCGCATGCCCGGCCCCATCCGACTCGGCAATAAAACGAGAAACGCCGGTCGGCGAGGTGATTTTCTTCAAACGGTGCAGATCCTGCCGCAAGGCCGCATCCCCCGCCGGCACGCGCATCCGCCGCTCCTCGAACAACTGCTTTCCCAAGGTTGCCAATGTCAATTTGGTCGGACTGCTGAAAATAACCCCTTCCACCCGCATGGAGCCGTGACGCCGGCGGGCATCCTCCACCGGCTGCTCGCCCATGCCGGTCTGGTCCATGCACACCCGCATCACCCGGTAGCGACCCATCACCGCGTCAAGCCGCTCGGCCTGCTCGCGGAAAGAGATACCGCGCTCGGCCACGATCTCGCGCACCCAGTACACATCCCCCACCAGCTCCATCACCCAGATCACGAACAGGTCACGCCGCGCGCCGATGTCCACGCCGACATAACAGGGGCCACCCTGATACCGGGCCGGGTCACCCGCCTCCCGATGCTCGGCGGCGTCGATCAGATCATACGGCAGCCACGCCGAGGCCTCGTCCAACCACTCCAGCTCGAACTCCTGGCGCCAGGCATCCTCATCCCCAATCGCGGCGCGCAACTCGGCGATATCGCGGTTCAACCCCTCGCGCACCGCCCGGTGAATGTCCACCACATGCCTTGACCACTCCGGATTGGTCTGGGTAATCAACTCATGGAACTTGTTCCCTTTGCCGTTGGGCGTGGAGACCACCCGCATCTTCAAGTGCGGCGCGCTGATCACCGGGAACAGCGCCGCCCAGATCTTGCGCGAGTCGGCATGAAACGCGAATTCATCCAACATCACGTTGGCCGAAAAGCCGCGCGCGGTCTCCGGACTGGCCGGCAGGGCGGTGATGCGCGACCCGCCCGGAAAGATCACCTCCAGGGCGGTGTACCGCGCCTCCTCCCCTTGCCACAAGCTTTCCGTAAATTGCGGCTCTTGCTTCAGAAAGGCTTTGTGGAGGGCGAAATAGGCCTTGCAGAACGGTTTGACGTAGGTTTCAACCGCCTCCTTGGCTTGCCGTTCCCCCCGTGACAGGATCACCCAGCGGACGCGCTGGTTGGCGGCCTCGGCCCGAAAACAGTCATCCACGATCTCCAGACAACTGGTAAAGGTCTTGCCGGTCTGACGCGCGAACATCCCCACCTTGAACCGGGAGGCGTCTTCGAGCCAGCGCCGCTGGTATGGATGGAGATGAATAATCGGTTTGTTCATGTCGCCAACCCCAATACCCGCCGCACTTCGTCCAGAGTGGTGGCATCGAGCCTGCCCGGTCCACTCGCCAACGCCTCCAGCTTGTCCCGGTTCTCGATGGCAATCTCTCCGGTCAGCCGTTTCTTCAAGGCGATCTCCCGATCCACCGCGCTCTTGTCCGCCGTGGCCAGATCGCGCAGCGCCCGCGCCAGGGTGGCCACATCCGAGGGTTTGGTCTCGTGCTCGTCCATGGCCCCGATGGTCTGATAGGCCACGGTGCGCAGCATCTCCAACAGCAACCGCCCCACATCCCCACCCGGATCCTGGCCAAGCTTCTCGACCCACACGCCGGCCACCTCGCGCGCCTCCCGCGCCATCGCCATGCGCCGATCCAGATCCTTGCGCCAGCGCCCCAGCGCCGAGCGGGAGACCCCGGAACCCAACGTTCGAAGATGGGCCAGGATCTCATCCAGGGTGTACCCACCCTCGCGCACCATGCGCCCGATCTCCTCCAGGATCACGGGAGGCAGACGCGTCATCGTCGATTGGCGCCCCATGTCAACACTCCGGATCCGGGCGCCGCACACCAGGCACCCGCGTCCGCCCGGTGGCCACCTCCAAACCCTCTTGCGTCAGACGTGCCAGCAACACCCCTTCGAGCACCTCGGTCTTCACCAGCGCGGACGATTCGAGCCAGGTCAGCTCGGCGACCACCGCTGATTGCGACACCTGATGCCCGTCGCGATCCAACACCAGCCCAATCAACGGCAGGCTGGCGGTGTAACCGGCGGACTCATGCAGGAATCGCAGTATGCAGAGGCGTCGATCCTGACGGACCACATCACCGAATCCCATCTCAACCTCCTTCACGCATATGATGTTCGATCAGCAGATGCACCTGACGGTTGTTCGCCTCCATCAGCCCGGACAACCGTTCCATGGCCCCGTGAATCTGCGTGATCCGTTCCGAGATCCGCGCCAGATCATCTTGCGACGGTTGGCCTCCCTGGGACTTCTCGATATCCGTGATGCGCTTTTCGTGCGATTTCTCGATCTCGGTGATACGCACCTCCAGATCACGCCGCATCACGGTCATCTCGTCGCGCACCACCTGTTTGAGCGACCAGACCACCCACAAGAACACCACGCTCAATGCCGTGGAAACAGCCGGCCAGATGTCGATGAACAACCGATAGGTCTCCATGTCACACCACGGTCCCGAGAATGGTGTAGATCTGCCGTTCGGTCAGTTCGTTTTGCCGCGCCAGATCCCGCACGCTGACCCCGGCATCATAGGCTTTCTGGATCTCCAGATTGCGTGCCACCCGCTTGAACCCAGTCTCGCGCGGGATTGTGAGCATCTCGCCCCCGAACTCCTTGGACAACTTCAAGGCGATGTCATGGTCGATCCGGGATGCGATACTGCTGGTCGGTTTGACCCGGCGCGGCACAAACACGCGCGTGCCTCCGACAGCCTCGACAATCCGCACCGCCGCCTCCTGACCTACACACCGGACGATCTCGCCAAAACTCCCGGACCCGTGACGGGCCATCACGCTCTCCGACAGATTCGCAACCGCCGCGACCAGGCTCATTGATCGTCTCCCGTCTGCTTGGCGCGCCCGAAGTTGCACGCCAACAGATCGACCAGCTTGTACGCGCGTCCCAAGGTGGTATCGGGCGGCGGGGTGGGGGTGACGGCGGCCACCAACGAGGCGGCGGTGACAACATCGGGACCGTATTGGATCAGGAAATTCAGAATACCCATGGCAATTCTCCGGCAGTTGGAGTGATGTACGATTTCCGCCGAAGAATATCGATTGTGAGAGGAGTTTTTGACCTGACGCGCGTCAGTGCCGCGCGGCGTCAGTAGATGGCGAATCGTCGAAAAAGAGGGTCAACTGGCGTGCGGCGAAAAGTTTGGATAAGGACCTGGAGGAGTCGGGCATGTCCGGATCCGCCATCGACAGGATGGCCCAGACACGCCGTTCGGAGAGTCGGTAATCGAGTGCCAGGGATTGCGCGCCCTCGCCGGTATCATAACGTCGCCGGATCTCCTGATCCCGCAGACACCGGATCGCCTTCTCCGCGCGCGGGATATAGATCCGATCCCCGGCGCCCCAGGCCACCAACCCTTCCGCCGCCTGCCCGCCCAACTCCGCGACCAGTGGGTGATCCGGAGGGAGACGTGACGGCACGGTCAGTACCAGCCCGCCACGCTTTTCGACCAGGCGCAACGTGGCCGTCACCCCGATCACCCGAATCAGCTCGCGCAGAGTCTCCGGGATGAAGCAGCGATCCAGATCGCCCTCCGTCAGCGCGGGAGCGGTGCCGGCCACCTCACGACACCCCTTGATTTCCAGGTTGTGTTGCGGACCGCTTGCGATGGATCGTCAAGGCCTGCACGATCTTGCGCAACTGCCCCTCGTCGCAGTGCTCGATGCGGATCGTCACGTTCTCCTGATTGCGAAAGAACATGTTCTTGGCCATGCCGTTCGCGTAGGCAAAAGGATCGTCCTTTTCGCCCAAAAGCCCCATGTCGCGCAGCAAGGCATAGATCTTCCGCCGGTACTTCGTCCGCTCGTCCACCGGACGCGCCGGAGTCTCGCCCGTGGCCGGACGCGCCCGGCTGCCATTGGAGACCGGGCGCCACCCGAGTTCCACGAAAAAGTCGATCAACTGGTCGGCCTGCTTCTCGGTCAAATCCCGCGACGAGGCCACCCCGTACCGCCCGAGGGCCGCCCGATAATGCTCATCTGGCATGGCCAGACTCTTCTTGGCCATGTGGATCATGGCAAACTGGGCGCGGGATGGCATCGCTTGAACCCCCTGGTTGCTTGGTTGCTCATCAGGCCGGGGCCACCACACCCCGACGACCGCCCTTCCCAATAAGGTGGGGCGGTTTCGCATCAACTCCGGCCCACCCCGGCAGAGGCCGGATCTTCCTTCATCAACACCTCCTGCTTCACCTCGTACCAGAACACATCCTTCAAGATCCGTTTCACCCCCACCTGCTCCAGACGCTCCTCCGGCCAGTCGCGCATCGCCTCCCGGTCCAAATCAACCTTGGTACGCAGCGCCGCCAGTCCCAACTCCCGCACCTTCTCCAGCACCGCCCCCCAGGTAAACTTCGCCACCGGTTTCAACTCCGTCGAGCGCCGATATCCGAACTCTCCCGCGCTCAACTCCACGCTGCGCCTGTCCGCGAACAGCCGGTCCCGATGGATCTCGGCAAACGCACCCAGCGCCCGCTCCAGCTCCCCGAGCCGCACCCGGCGCGGCGCGGCAAACCCCTCCGACGACCGCTTGATGGCGGCGATCGCGGTATTCATATCCGCCTCGATCATCTCCAGTCCGCGCCGGATCGCGCCAATCTCGTCCAACACCTCGTTGGCCTGCGTCAGGTCATGGATCACCAGACCAGGAACCGGTTTCACTCGCGCACTCATGCCACCCTCCCATGTTTCCGTGAATGTTTCTCCAAAAACCGCCGCCCCGCCCGCAGCGCCAACGCCTTGCTGGCAAACAGTCCGTCCTGGCCCGTCTCCGAGGAGAGCACCCCAACCCCGCCCACATAGGGCGTCCAGCCCGTGCGCGCCGACAAGAACCCCAGCCCGAACTTCGCCTCGATCTGTGGATCCTCGAGACGAACAAGCCAATCCGGCCCGTAACCGGGTCCGCATTCCATCCCGCTCATGAGATCCTCCGCATGCCCGCTGCCCGCGAGGTGAGAAAATAGACCGGTCGCGTCTGGCCCGCATGAAGCGGACTCTCGGCATCGGCGCATCCGATCACCCCCTTCATGACCAGCCACGCCAGCAGCGTGCGCAGCATCCAGCGCGGCATTTTCAAACTCATGCGCGCCTCGATCTCCTCGATGGTCAAGCACGACTCCATCTCCAGCACCGCCAACACTCCCTCCTTCTTCCACGGCTTCGTATCCACCACGCGGTGAACCCCACCCGCATGATCCCGCACAATCGCCACCCCGCGCGCCAAAGCCCGCCGCTCCGCTTGCGCTAAAGGGATGACCTTTCCTTTGGCAACTTGTTTATTCATCCTGACCTCCGCACGAATTTTTCCGTGAATCCTGACGACTTTCATTGTGCCGGCAGACACGACACGAGCGTCGCACCAGCGCCTGACCCACCCCCAAACGGTACTCATCGCAACGCGCGCGCAACAGAACCCCGAAGAACGGACAATCCACCTCAGCCTGCATCAACGTATCTTCGACCGCCCGTTGAATGCGGGTTGAACTCCCTTTGTAGGTGCATTTCAGAACGCAATTGACCGCCGAAGGGGAGTACCCAAGCCGCCCCGCCACGCGCACCTGACTGTCCCGGTCGCACGCCTCGGCCAGAGCCACCACCCACCCCGGAATCTCCGCACCCCAACCCTTCCGCGCCACATCCAGATTCTGGCCGCGCATCTCACACCTCCCAAACGGCATCGCTGCCCGGACCGCGCACTTCCTCCACGTTCGGGTCGAAAACGAACTTGGTACGCATGATCATGGGCGCCAAAGGCCCGGTATCCGCGCCTGGGAGAAAGCGGTACCGCTTGCCATCGCTCCGCCTGACATATCCTGCCCATGCCAGCCGATTCAGATAGCTCTCGGCAGCCCCGTCGCTCACCACCACCTTGTCCGTCGAGGCGTGGATCGCCAACTCCCGCGCCGTGAACGCCCCGGTCCACATCTTCATCGTGCGCCACATGTGGTCCTGGCCAAGCCCCATCCCGCCCACCGGCGAACCATCGGCACGCAGGCGGGGCGCCACCGGTCCGAACGGTTTGATCTTGCGATACACGGCCATCTTGCCGGGAGGCGGGGGAGCTTTTTCCAGGTAACCCGCCTTGACCAGACTCTCCATGTAGCCGCGCACCGTGGACGGGTCTGAATTGGTCTCCATCATCACGCCGGCCACCGTGATCTCGCCGTCAGCCTCTCGCAGGATCTCCCATACCCCCCGATAGCCGCGCGGAACCCGCACCGCCAACCGCGCCTCGATGGGCGCCGCTCTCCTGGTCTTCACGCCGCCCTCCGTTTCGCCGTCTTGCCGGTGAAGAACTCCCGCTCGCCCCACATCGCAAGATCGATCATCTCCGCCCCCCGGTTGCGCGCCACCTCGGCGGCCTGATACAGGTTGCTGATGATCCGTGGCAACAGCCGCCCGGATTTGGTCAGAATCTCGTCCAGCAGGTCATCCTTGACGCGGATCTCCGGACACAACAACCCGGCCATCAATCGTGCGTCGCCCTTGTCGGCGAACACCGCCTCCTGCCACACCGACACCCGGTTGTGAATCTCCTCGCTCCGCTCCACGATCCCCGGCAGATCCTCCTCGCCGATCAGGACGATTGTGGCGCCCCCCACGTCATGCAGCGTGCGGACTACGTCCTGGAAATGGACAAACACTTGGTCGCGCTCGCGATACCGCCGCACGAACATGTATTGGGCATCATCGAAGAACAACACCGGATTCTCCATCGATCCGAGCACGGTAGTGGCCTGCTTGGCCAGCTCCGGAATCGACCCGCGCGCGCCAGACTTTCCCAACTTGTGCAACAACTCCTGATAAAAGAACTTGCGCGTGTAATCCGGGGTGATCTGCAGAAAGAACGCCTGGTGCAGATTGACCGCCAGCGTGGCCGCCACCGTCTTGCCCATGCCGGAAAAGCCGTGAAAGATTCCCACCCCAGGCACACTCGGCGGGCGGTTCACCAACCGCTCCACCAGCTCGGCAATCAACCCTGTGTTGCGCAACGGCGCCGTGGTCCGCTTGATTTTTTCGTTGGTTTGTGTCATGCTTCAGACCTCCTATGTCAGTTGTACCCGAAGCACCCGCCCGCCCAGGCGGGTTCTTCATTTCAGGCTTGCCGATAAAACCGCTCCAAACGCCGCTTGGCCTTGTATTCGCTGCTCTCCTGATACAGCCGCAACCGTCGCGACACCTCTTCGTCCAACGTCTCCCCAGCCGCCAGTCGCGCCTCCAGCTCGCAAGCATTGGTGTAACGGATCGCCGCCTCGTCCCGCTCCGGCTCGACCGGCTTGGCCAGATGCTCCCGGATGTCGAGCAGCTTGGCCTGCTGGCTCGGCGTCAAGGGCGCCTCGGGCGCCGGTGTACCGCTCTTGACCCGCACCGCCTCCTTGGCCGCCGCGATGTCTGGCGTGGCATGGGTCGTGGCCGGCGCCGGGAAGGCCACCAGCCGCCCGTTGCGCCGCGCGGCATCCGCCACGATCTCCTCGCTCATCGTCTTGACGTTGATGGTGCGCTTGGCCACCTTCACCTCTTCCATGGCCCCGTCGAGCAACGCCTTCTGCCGCTCCCGCACCTTGGCCGCCACTTCGGCCCGCGACACCCCGGCCCGCTCCGGATTGATCGCCAGACAGACGAACTCCCACGGCTCGCCCCGGTACACGTAAATCCGCCCCAGGTCGTCCGGATCCAGGCGCACATGGACCTCCTGACCCACCAGCAACCCCAGGGCGCCGTGATGGTAGTCGATCCCCTGAATGCGGATCCCCTTGGAGGTCACGGTCCGCACCCCCTTGCCGTCCGGAGGCGGGGCCAACAGGTGCTCCAACACCCCTTCGCCCTCGATGCGTGCCACCGGACCACGCCAGGCGGTCCGCACCTCAAAGGGTGTCTTGCCGCTCAGGCCCTCGTGGGGCTCGAAAACCCATTTCTGTCCGATCCAGGCATCCAGCCGCGCCTGCAATTCGTCCCTGGTCAGCTCCACGCAAAACACCTTGTCTTCCGGCTGCCCCAGCCGCGCCAGAAACGTCTTGCGCGCCTCGATCTGTTTGCGATCCGTGACGTTGTGGCCGATATAGCCGGGTTGCATCTCCATGAAGGCGTGCTGAATCGTGCCGATGGCCCGCTCCACCGCCGCCTTCTGTTGCGGTTGGCCCGGATCGCACAACCGCTGCTTGACGCCTAACCGCCGCAGCACGTCCATGAAATACTTGGAGGTGAAATCCGAACCGTTGTCCGTCACCAACTCCTCCGGCACCCCCCAATCCAGCATCCCATCCCGCAACAGCAACAGCGCCGCCGCGCTCTTCGGGGTGCGCGTCAACCGCACCTTGGGCCACCGGGAGTGGATATCCACCAGCACGTACATCGAAAACCGTCCGTCCGAGCACAGACAATCCACCGGCGAGGCGTCCATCTCCCACAACTGATTGCGCCGCGCGATGTCGTCATACATCCGCCCCGCCGCCATGCGGTACGCGCTCCGGTAGCGGTCCGGATGGGTGGCGAGCGCGAACAGCGCCTTGTTGTCACTTTTGAACTGCTGGATGAACCGCTGAAAACTCCGCTCCGAAGGCAACGGTTGCGCCTTTTTCTCGCCCGTCCGTGGCTCGATCACCTCCACCCACTCCCCGAACCGCGCCAAGGCCAGATCCCGCGCCATCTTCCCCCCGGCATGCGGCAGAGTGGTGATCAACCCGATCACCAGCGTCCGCAACGGCTCGCAACAGCTCCACACATCCACCCCCCGGCGCGGCCCGTACCGCCCGGCCAGCACCGCAATCCCCAACGCCCGTTTCTGTTGACGCCAACGCCGCACCGTGGCCAGACTGATCGTGCTCGCCACCGCCGACACCTCGACCGGCACCCCCAACAGCTTTGGATCGCTGTTGTAGATCCGCACGAACGCCTCCTCCCCGGTCGTCTGCAACAATCCGGAAGAGCCGATGAACCGCTCCAGCGCCTCCAGAATCGCCAGCCTGGCATCCAGGCGACCATTGGCGCGCGCCGTCAGTGCGACCATCGCCCCCTTGCTACACGTCACCACCTCCCCGACAACCTCCCCCTCACCCTCGCATCCCGGCTTGGGCAGCAGCAGGTGGTGATATTCGTACCCACCCCCAGCCCCATCCCGACACCGCCAGTATCGCCCCTCCCACTCCGGACGGCGCCATTGCCACTCCTGCGCCCGCATATCCACCGCCTGCCGGGTGATGCCCAACCGATCCGCAACCTCTTGAGTGGTCAGCCACACATCCATCACTTGCTCCTTGGCCGCGTCACGATGCCCTGTTTCACCAACTCATCCAGAAACCGCTGCTGCGCGGCGGGCCGCGCTCTCCTCCAGGCCGATTGCAGCGCCGACACCTCAACCTCGATCTCCTCGACCACCTTCGTCGGACACTTGTTGCGCATGCGCATGTCAATCATCCCGCCAACCGTCATCCGGCTTCTGCCGGCCTCGGTCAGATCCAACGCCTCCACCACCTCCCGCTGCTCCTTGGGCGTCAGTTTGGCCAACCGGGTCAACTCGGCCTGGTTCCTGGCCACCCAGCTTCCGGCCAGCTTCTCCCGCACCACGGGATCGAGCCGTTGATACAAACTGATGGATCGTTCAACCGTTCGACGATTCAAACCTGTTGATTTTTCGGTTGATTCTGAAAACGACAATTTGTCGTTTTCAGTCTTCACCCTTGTCCCAACCCTATCGCGCCCACCTCCGCATGCCCCGTGCTTCGTCTCCGGATGCAACGCCTCGTAAACCTTCTTCCGTTCCGCCAGGAACGCCGCCCGATCCAGCGGCGTCAGCTCGTGGCGATAAAGGTTCTCGTCGATCTCCAGCAACCGCGCCCGCAAGTCGTCGCACGCCACCACCTGACAAGCCACCTCAACCATCCCCAACCGCCGACACGCCTCCAACCGATGCGCCCCAGCGATCAGCACATACCGCCCATCGCCCCCCTCCCGCACCTGCAACGGCTGCTGCAACCCGCTCTCGGCAATCGATTCCGCCAAACTCCCCACCCACCCAGCATCCACCACCCGCAGGCGGTTCTCCGCGTGGATGGCGGTCAGGGCAATGTCGCATATCGGGTTGGTCACCATTTTCAACCTCCCAGCATCGCCCGCACGACGGCAACCATCCCCTCCCACGCCCCTTTCTTGAGCAGATCCGACCCCAGATCAACCAGCACCTCGCCCGCCGTCGCACCACCTTTCGATCCGGCAATCGATTCCGGGATCTTGCTCAACGCCGCCAACCCCTTGGACGTCAACACCACCTCCGTGAACACCGCCTGATCAGCCGACGAGGAGTAACGCAGCATCTTCTCGTGCCGCAAAAAGGCCATGGTGGCTCCATAAACCCGCATCCGCCGCGCCTTGCGAACCGCATCGCGTCTCACATCCTCAAACGCTTCCAGCGCCTCCAGGTCCAGATGGATCGGAACCGGGAAATGCTGATACAGCTCTCCCAAAATCAACCCGACACCCCGATTGAAATCGTCAATGTTCTCCATCCCATCCTCCATATCCGGCTGCTCGTCAGGCCAGGGCCACCACGCCCCGACGACCGCCCTCACGGGCGGTTTCGCAAGGAATCATGATTTTGCGTCCAAAGCGCGCCTGTAGAGATCAATGATGCCCTCGTCTGTTTCTGTGCTATCTGGATCAATGGAGCGCATACGGATGATTTTACGCAAAATCGACTGATCAAAACTCTCAAACCCAGCTTCCGAGTAAACCTTCCACATTTCGGATTCAAAGTAGAGTATTTCATTCCATATCCGCTCAATTTCCTTGACGAAACGAATAAGTTTAACTTTATCCACATACTCCACTGGCATAGGTTTTCGTTGAGGATATCTCTCCGAATTCTGTCCGGAATTACTCATCCTAACCATCCTTTCTAGTCAGAAATGCTATACTTCTGCCGGTTCGTCTTGGTCACTGGGGGGGGGCGGGCACTCCTCCGGCGCTGTCGGCGTCGATTGCGCACAATCGGTCTCGGCCAGATACTCAAGCGTCCTTCCCGGATCGAGTTCCGCCTGCTTGAGAAGCGCCTGGGCCGACCAGAGATCGTCATCAATGACGCAGAGATCTTGTGTCAACTGACGCAGATTTTTCTGCAGGGCGGCTTTGACCTTTTTCAACGCACTGATCGATTTGTTGGCCACATCGGTAGGACACAGTTTTTCACGCAGATCGGCTTTGACTTTTTTCAGTGTGCGGATCGATTTCCGGGTCTCGCGGGCAACGGTCAAAATGTTGTTCCGTTTCACTTCCAGTTCACCAATCACGCGAACCACACGGGAAATATGCTCCAGCATTTCCGGTGACGTTGGGTCCGCCGTTTGATCCTGCTCATCCTTTTGAGTTTCCATAATCTTTTCAATCTCCTCCTGTCAGTTTGTTTGTTGTTTGCTTCACTTTTCCGCGCTACTCTTTTTCCAACTCCGTCTGCGACCGCCCACGCCGTCGTGGCCGGTCAACCGGCCCGTCTGGATACCGCTCCGGCCAGATCTCCCAGGGGTTCATCTCCAGGGCATCGGCAATGGTCCATTCGCCGTTCGGATAACGCATGTGCAAGGCCTTCCTCACGGAGTCAGGGCGAAATCCGCGCGCCACACTCAAGCGGCGCAACGACCATCCCCGCCTCTCCAAGGCGGCCTTGATGTCAATTCGGTCCATGGCTCTTTCACCAGCTTGTTTGGGTGTTAAAGAATCTATGGGGAAGAGTATGTAACCGAACGGTTTCCATGTAAAGGAAAAAGGAACCGAGTGGTGAATTTTTCTGACCGATTAAAGGAAGAGAGGGCGCGTCTTGGAATGAATCAAACCGAGATGGCCACCTATGGGGGAGTCACAAAAAAAACTCAAGTTCTTTATGAGAGTGGAGAGCGCGCCCCAAATACAGATTATATAACCGCAATTGCGGATGCTGGTGTTGATGTAAACTATCTTCTGACCGGAGAGCGAATCAGCAAACCCAGCACGGTGGCGGATGAGATGGCGGGGGTGTTGTATGTTATCGAAAGCGTTCTGAAACGCGAACGGAAAGATATTGAACCAGAACTTAAGGCTAAATTTCTTTTGGTGGCCTACAAGGAAAGCACGCCTGACGAGCGACGCAGAATGCTTGAAGCTTTGGAGGAAGGGTCTTTCATGCTTCCGCTTTCGGTCGCGAGGATTTTCGGCCTAACAACCGGCTGAACCTGCCCAACAAACAGAAATCAATAGAGATTTTCATGCATCTCCAATCTTTGTCGATGATGGATTATAACCAACCACCATCCAAGGAGGAGCGCATGATCGACCATCTCAACGCAACGCAAGTGTCACGTCAAATCCAGAAGAGTATTCAACCGCAAACCCGCCACCAAGCCACAAGAGCCGCACTCCTGATCGCGGTCGCCCTCCTGGTCATCTCCACTCTGGCTTGGCACCACCATCAAACCCGCCCCATCACCCAGGATCAACTCACCACCCTCTCCGATCTGGTGGCCGCCACCTCGACCCGCTCCGGCCTCTCCCACCAAAAGATCTGGAGCAACCTGCACAAGCGTTTCGAGATCCGCCGCGCCAGCCAGCTCAAGCACGGCGATTTCGAATCCGCCATCACCTTCCTGGCCGCCCACCCGTCACCCTGACCACCCCTCCCACCCCCACCGCCCGCCCGGCCCATCCGGGCGGGCACCCCGTCTTGCCACCGCCGGCAAGATGGCTTAACCCGAATCGTCAATCGCAAAGATTTCTAAACGACTTCATGCTCTTTTCGATACAATACTCAATCATTCTGAAATCACCACTCCATTCACTTGCACATGTTTCTCTGATTCCTGCTATTTTCTTATCTCTTGGTCGGCACATATTCTTACCTGTTTTTGCCTCCTCCACACGCTCCTGCGCATCTTTCTTCGCCTTATTGATCGCTTCTTCAGCCTCATCCTTGAGCCTTCTCAATTCAGCCTCTTTTTCCTTCTTTTCTCTTGCTGCTTTCTCCTCTTCCAGAATACTATTGTGTACCTCTCTTGCCTTGTCGATCTTCCTGGCCCTGTCGGCCTCGTTTCTTTTGGCGATAAATGCGTACTTCTGGTCTTCGTTCAAATCGCACGGAGTGTTGCTGAAATACGGCCTCCCCGTCGGCGGATAGATGCACTCAAAGAACTTGCACTCATACACCTTGTCCCGCCAATCTTCCTCCCCGGCCCACGCCGGCCAAGTCAACCATAGCCCCAACAACCCCACATGCATTCTCGACAAGCGCATCGCATCCTCCTTCCGGTCGGCGGCCAACCCTGCAACTCATGAACGAAAACCATCTCACCCAAGGAAAATTCTATATTTTGACCGACAACGGATCAATGAAATTTCATCACCGAATATCGATAATATTAATTATAACACCGATCAATAATCGATCCATTTGTTACAACTCGCCCCACTCGCCACACCAGGAATGCTCACCCAAGGCAAACTAAACAGGTAGCGATCATTGGGTGGTCAAGCTGCGCTCAAGACGCGTTCAACACCCCTTCAACACCCCTTCAACACCCCTTGAAACCATCCCCCAATCACCCCTCATCCAAAAAATATTACTTGCAGGTTTTATTCGGTTTTTTCGCCTTTCAAGCTCAAAATTACAGCAATAAATCAATACGTTACCTTCCGCAACCTAACAACAAAATAATGATGTATTTTATTGCATCCTACGACCTCGACACCCCACCAAAAACCCCACCCGCCCAACCCCGACCAGCCACAACAAACAAAAGCATTCTCAACCACTTACCCAACACTCAAGGCAACAAAAAAGGGGCCGAGGCCCCCGTCAAAAATTCTCATTTTGCTTGTCGCCACCCACCCGCCGCCGCCAACCCCCTCCCGCTCCAAATCCCCCATAAACCCCCGCCATCCCTCAATATCCCACCAAATCCCGGCACTGGGCTCCGACTGTTCTATGCGCCCTTGACCGAGGCTGGAAGAGGCTG
>NZ_JBZVFG010000041.1:32853-34978 GCF_058402785.1 Candidatus Magnetaquiglobus sp. | reverse complement strand
GAGAACCCCCTCACCCCCCAACCGTGGACCCCCCTTACGGGAGTTCCACGGTAAAAAACGGAAACGACGCCCGCGAAGGCTGCGCGCGGCGCATTTTTCGCAAAAGACCGCGACAAATGCTTCTTTTGAAGAGCGCGCTAAAGTCAAAGGCAAAATCAAACCCCTGGGAGAAGAATCTCCCAGAGCTTCTCTTTTTTTACCAATAAAGACCACACATCCCAAGCTGGGTGCGGTTTAAGAACCACACATGACCGGGTGCGGTTAGCGGGTCAACTGCACATTCCCCGAGGTGATGGAGATGCCGTTGATCCAGCCTGGCAGATAGTAGTCGATCCGCTGACAGGTCGGAATCTGCTGGCTGGTGTGGTTGCTGGCATCATACGCCTGCACCGAGCGACCATCCGCGGCGATCTGCGTGTTGAACCCCTTCTGAATCACCGACCCCGCCGGGGCATTGGCGATCTGGCTGGCCTGAGTGGCCTCCTTCATGGCCTGATCGAGGAAGTGCTTGGCCGGTCCGTTTCCACCCCCACCGGTGAAGAAGGTGAGGGAACCATCGCTTTTCAACAACTGTCGGATGGTGGCGTTGTAGCTGGTCAGCATCGACGCCATGTCCATGCCGATGCGCGGCACCATGCGCAAATTCAGCACCTCCAGGGTCGAGCCGGCCAGATCCACGCACAGCTCCACATGACTGCCGGCGCCATCCGGCACGGTCTGCAGATAGGGCATCAGCCGGATTTGCAAATCGGTGGTGTAGTTGGTGGCATAAGGCGCCACCGCGTTGAAGAAGGTATCGAACCAGGTGCCGAACTCCGTGCGCACCGAGGCAGGCAGACGGGCATACATGGCCTCGACCACCCCGATCCGCGCCCGGACCCGGATCATCTGCGCATCATCCGCGGGCAGCAACTCCACGCGGAGCATGGGCAGGACCTCCTGCAACGATTTTGTGAACGTGACGTTGGAAATCTGCTGTCCAAGTTTGCCCACGATCAGCTTGGCAATGTCGGTCTCGGAGAGATCGACGGTCCGCCCAGTGGCATCGTTGGACGCGCGATACAGCCCCTTGACGATATTCATGAGCACCAGTTCGCCATCGGCCTTGTAGGTGGCATCGTTCACCACCAGGGCGCCGGTCATGTCGAACGGCACGGCCTGGACCGTGACGAGCACCGGACGGGTGAAGGTGCGTCCCAGGGTGTCGTCCATCCGCAGGGTCACAGCGTGGTCGCCCACCACCAGCGGCTTGGCCGCCGCGCTCCCCACCACCAGATAGACGTTGGTCCCGCTCGTCTGCACATCGAAAAGATTCTCCAGATTGGCGGCAAGCGAGAAGGAGAAGGTGACGCCTCCCTCCGGATTCAAGGCGCTCAACTGACCGATCACAGTGCCGAGATCGGCGTTTTCGTAGACCGTGAGGTTGCTCAGGTCGATCTTGCTGATGATGGTCACGGTGATGTCAAGCGTTCCGGCCTGGACCGGCGTGCCGTTGTCGGTGGCCACCAGGGTGACGTTGTAAACATTGTCCGCGCCCACATCCGCCGGCGAGCCGTAGCGCAGCAAGGCAGAGGGGGTCAGGGCCCCGGTATTGGCATCGATGGTGAAGCTGGCCGCGTCCGGTCCGGAGAGCGACCAGGTGAAGGGATTGTTCTCCGGGTCCGTGGCCGTGGCGGTGTAGATGGCGGTGGTGGTCCCCTCGACGACGTTGGGCACGCTGGTCGCGGAGTTGATCACCGGCGGCTCGTTGACATCGGTGACCGTGATGGTCACGGACCTGGTGTCGAACAGGCCGAGGGTATCGGTCACGGTGAGGGTGAGGTCATAGACGTTATCCGCGCCCGCATCCGTGGGTGCCTCGTAGTTGGGCGAGGTCAGAAAGGTCACGGCGCCGGTGGTGGCGTCGATCGTGAACAAAGCCGCGTCCGCGCCTCCGGCGATCGTCCAGGTGAGCAGATCCCCATGGGCGGTATCCGGATCGCTCGCCGTGGCGGGATAGGCGGTACCGGTGCCATTTTCGGCAAAGTTGACCGCCAGCGTGGAGGTGATCTGGGGTGCCTCGTTGACATCGGTGACGTTGATGGTGATGGCCTTGGTGGCGGTGAGCCCGCCCGAGTCGGTCACC
>NZ_JBZVFG010000041.1:0-32753 GCF_058402785.1 Candidatus Magnetaquiglobus sp. | reverse complement strand
TGGTCTGATACGCGACTCCGGTGCCGTTCTCGGCAAAATCCTTCGCTGCCGGGGCCGCCGGATCGATCACCGGGGCCTCGTTCACATTGGTCACCGTGACGGTCACGGATTTGGTGGCATTGAGCCCCAAAGCATCGGTCACGATCACGTCGATGGCATAGGTCGGTCCATGGACATGCTCGAAGTCCGGCGGGGTCAGGAAGGTCACCGCGCCCGTGGTCGGATCGATGGCGAAGAGGGCCGCGTCCGCCCCACCCAGCGACCAGGTGAGGGTGTCCGGCACATCCGGATCCGTGGCCGTGGTCTGATAGACCGTGCCCGTGGCGTTCTCGACGAAGGTGACCGCCGACAAGGCCAACGGATCGATCACCGGGACCTCGTTGACATTGGTGACGTTGATGGTGATGGCCTTGGTGGCGGTGAGCCCGCCCGAGTCGGTCACCACCACGGTGATGGCGTAGGCCGGACCGTGCGCCGCTTCGTAATCCGGCGGCACGAGGAAGGTCACCGCGCCCGTGGTCGGATCGATGGCGAAGAGGGCCGCATCCGTGCCGGTCAACGACCAGGTGAGGGTATCCCCGGCATCTTGATCGGTGGCCGTGGTCTGATACGCGACTCCGGTGCCGTTCTCGGCAAAATCCTTCGCTGCCGGGGCTGCCGGATCGATGAGCGGCTTTTCGTTGGCATTGACGACGTTGATCGTCACCGCCTTGCTGTCGAACAGCCCATCCCGATCGGTCACGGTGAGGGTGAGCGCGTAGGTCGGCGCATGGATGGCGCTCTCGAAATCCGGCGCGGCCTTGAAGGTCACGGCGCCGGTGGTCGCGTTGATGTCGAACAACGAAACATCCGCACCACCCAGGGTCCAGGTGAGCACATCCCCGGCATCCGGGTCGGTGGCCGTGGTCTGATAGGCCACACCTGTACCGTTCTCAATGAAATCCTGGGCCGCGGGCGCGTTCGGATCGATCACCGGTTTCTCGTTGACGTTGGTGACCGTGATGGCGACTGCCTTGGTATCGGAAAGGTTGAGCTTGTTGGTGACGATCACGTTGATGGTGTAAACATTATCCGCTCCAGCATCCAGCGGCGCCTCGAAATCGGGCAGAGCCAGGAACGTGACCGCGCCCGTGACCGGATCGATGGCGAAGCGTCCGGAATCCGCACCGGAGAGCGACCAGCTCAACACATCCCCGACCTCCGGTGGGGCGGCGGTCGCCTGATAGGCGATGCCCGTCGCGTTCTCCAGGAAGGTCGCGGTCGGACCCGAGGTGATCGAAGGCATCTCGATGACATCGGTGACGGTGATGGCGACATTCAACGCGCTGGAGAGACCTTTTTTGTCCGTTGCGGTGACAACGATGTCGTAGACGTTGTTTTTGCCAACATCCCGAGGATTTTCATAATCCGGGGAGGCGTTGAACCGAACCTCGCCCGTAACCGCGTCGAGGTTGAAGAGCGCCGCGTCCGCCCCGGAAAGCGACCAGGTGAAGGCATCGTTGGCATCCGGATCGGTGGCGGTCGCCTGGTACGCGACAACCGTGCCGTTCTCGGCGAAGTTGACCCCTGCCGCCGAGGTGATGACCGGGGCTTCGTTGACGTCCTCCACCGTGATGGTGACCGGCTTGGCGTCGAAAAGCCCGCCGCCATCGCTGACGGTCACGGTGATGGCATAAGTCGGGCCATGGGTGGTGCTCTCGAAATCCGGCGGACTCACGAAACGGACCTCGCCCGTGGTCGCGTCGATGGTGAACGACGACGCATCCGCGCCGGAGAGCGACCAGGTGAGCAGATCTCCGGCATCCGGATCGGTGGCCGTGGTCTGATAGACGACGCCGGCGCCATTCTCGTTGAAGGTGACCGAAGATGGCGCGCTCGGGGCGATCTTCGGGGCCTCGTTGACCGGGGTGACGGTGATGGTCACCGCCTGGGAGGCGGACAGACCGGCCTTGTCGGTGACGGTGACCTGGATGTCGTAAACATTGTTGCCACCGACATCCAGGGGGGTCTCGTAATCCGGCGCGGCCTTGAAACTCACGCCGCCGGTGGTGGCATCGATGGTGAACAACCCCGCGTCCGGACCGGCGAGCTTCCAGGTGATGGCATCGTTGGCATCCGGATCGTTGGCGGTCGCCTGATACGCGACACCCGTGCCGTTCTCGGCCAAGTTGACCCCTGTCGCCGAGGTGATGACCGGGGCTTCGTTGACATCCACCACCGTGATGGTGATCGCCTTGGCGTCGGTGAGGCCGAGCTTGTCGGTCACGGTCAGGGTCAGCGCGTAGGCGGGCAGATGGGTGGTGCTCTCGAAATCCGGCGGGCTCGCGAAGCGGACCGCGCCCGTGGTCGTGTCGATGGTGAACAAGCCCGCATCCGCGCCCCCGAGTGACCAGGCCATGACATCTCCGGCATCCGGATCAAAAGCGACGGTCTGGTACGCGACCCCACTGCCATTCTCGTCGAAGGTGACCGCCGCCGGCGCGGTCGCGGAGATCTTCGGGGCCTCGTTGAGATCGGTGACCGTGATGGTGATCGCCCTGGAATCGCTCAGACTCCCCTTGTCGGTAACGATGACGTTGATCTCGTAGAGATTGTCCCGACCCACGTCATTCGGGGCCTCGAAATCCGGCGGGGTCACGAAACGAACCGCGCCCGTGGCCGCATCGATGGTGAATCGGGCGGCGTCGAGTCCGGAGTGGGTCCAGACCCGCGTTCTGTCCCCGGCATCAAGCTGCGTGGCGGTCGCCTGATAGGCCACCCCCGTTCCGTTTTCGGCAAAGCTGGCACTCGGCCCGGAGGTGATCGTCGGCGACTGATCGGTGACGGTGATGGTCACGCTCTTGGAGCCGGCCAGTCCGGCCCGATCCGTGGCGATCACGTCGATCGCATAGACCGGCCCGTGGCTGGTGCTTTCGAAGTCCGGCGGGGTCTTGAAACGCAGCTCGCCGGTGGTGGGATCGATGGTGAAAAAGGCCTTGTCCGCACCACCCACCGACCAACCGAAGAGATCGTTGGCATCCGGATCCGTGGCAGTGGCGGTATGGACCACGCCGGTGCCGTTCTCGACAAAGGTGGCGCTCGATCCCGAGGTGACCACCGGGGCCTCGTTGACATCGGTGACCGTGATGGTCACCGCCTTGGAATCGTTCAAGCCGCCCTTGTCTTGAACCTTGACCGTGATGGCATAGGCCGGCCCATGGCTGGCGCTCTCGAAATCCGGGGGCAGACGGAAACTCACGGCGCCGGTATCGGCGTTGATGGCGAACAAGGTTTCGTCCGCGCCCGAAAGACTCCAAGCAAGGGTATCGCTCTTGTCCGGATCGCTGGCCGTGGCCTGATAGGCGCTGCCGGCGCCGTTCTCGGCAAAGGTCACCGCAGAGGGCGCGGACGCGGCGATCAGCGGCTTCTCGTTCAAGTCGAGCACGTTGATGGTCACCGCCTTGCTGGCGAAGAACTTGTTCTTGTCCGACACCTGAATGGTGATGTGGTAGCTGTTCTGCTTGCCGTGATCCTTGGGATTTTCGTAGTCCGGCGGCTGCTTGAAGGTCACCGCGCCGCTCGTGGCATCGATGTTGAACAGCGACTCATCGGCACCCACCATGGACCAGATGCGCGGTTCGTCGCCCGGATCCGGATCCGTGGCCTTGGCCTGATAGGCGATGCCGGTGCCATTCTCATCGAAGGTCACCGATTCGGCGGAGGTGACCGTGACCGTCGATTGATCGATCACCGTGATGGTGATCTCCTTGGAGCTGGTTTTGGCCGCAGGACCCTCCCAGCCCGTGTCGGTGGCCGTCACGGTGATGTTGTAAACATTGTCGCCACCGAAGTCCTTGGGGCTCTCGAAGTCCGGCTTGGCCAGGAAACGGACGGCGCCGGTCTGGGCATTGATCTCGAACAGGGCTGCGTCGTTACCCGACAGCGACCAGGCAAGCTTGTTCTTGTCCGCCGCGTCCGGATCCGTGGCCGTGGCCTGATAGGCGGTGCCGGCCCCGTTTTCCACGAACAGGACCCCCGCCTCGGAGGTGATCACCGGCGCCTCGTTGACATCGGTGACGGTGATGGTCACCGTCTTGGAACCAAACAACCCCTTCTTGTCGGTGGCGATCACGTCGAGGACGTAGGTCGGCGCGTGGTTGGCATTTTCGAAGTCCGGCGGATTGCGGAAGGTCACCACGCCGGTGGCCTCGATGCGAAAATATCCGGCATCGGTCCCGGAGAGGGACCAGGTGAAGGTGTCATCCTTGTCGGGATCGAATGTCGTGGCGGTGTAAACCGTGCCGCTCTCATTCTCGGCCAGGGTCCCGCTGCTGCCGGAGGTGACGGTCGGCGCCTCGTTGACGTCGGTCAGCACCACCCACACCGTGGCCGAGGCCGAACCGCTCTTGGGCAGATCCTTGACCACGGCGGTGAGCCGGATGGTCGGATTGGTCTCGAAGTCGAGCTTGCTCGGGTCGAGCACCGTGATCTGCCCGGTGCTTGAATCCACGCCAAAGGCACCGCCGAAATTCTCGCCCAGACTGAATTGCAACTTGCCCTGATCGGCCACGTCCGGGTCGGTTGCGACCAGCGTCCCCACGATCGTTCCCTTGGGGACGTTCTCGGCAATGGTGAAGGTCTGGATCGCGATCGTCGGCGCGTTGTTGATGGTAACCGTGGTGGTGGTCGTGGTGGTGGAGCTGAATCCCGACGACGAAAGCGTGCCGGCGGCATCCAAAGGCGTGGGCGCGATCCCCGGAATGGTGGTCGTGGCTGTCGGGGTCACGGGGGCCGTGGTGGTGGCCTTGGGGGGCTCCTCGCCCTTTTTGGATTCAACGGGCGGGGGCTCGGTGGACTCGGCGGGTTTGGCCGGCTCCTCGGTTTTGGTCGTCTCCTTGGGTTTATCCGACTCCTTGCCCTTTTTCGCGGCCAGGGGAGATGTTTCCAGCACCTTCAACAGCTCTTCGGCATTCTTCGTGGCGGTTTCCAGGTCCACGCCCAAACGGGTCGCCTCGGTGCGCTGCCGCTCCACGGCGACATCGTGCAGCCCCTGGATCACCTTGTCCAGCGGCACGCCGGCCTTGACCGCATCGGCAACGCCGTTGATCAGGCTGGTGGTGGCCGCGTCGATGGCCCGGATGGCCTGCTCCTGCGCCTTGGTCGTGGCCGTGGTCTGACTCAGATCGTTGAGGTTGAGCGGGGTTGCGGACTCGACCCGCCCCTTCTGCCCCTCGATGCTCCGCACGATCTCCAACTGCTCCTTGGGCACCACGGCTTCGATCTGATTGGCGGTCTGGGTGGCGAGTTGCGTCTCGCGCTTGGCCGTCTCGACAACCGCCTCCTGGACCTTGGTGGCCTGTTCCGTGCCCAGAAGAGACTCCAGGGAGCGACGGGTCTCCTTCTCCAACTCCGCGAGCTTGTCGTTCAACTCGGCCTTCAGCTCGGCCTGCTTCTTGGTATCCCCTTCCGCCTCCACCTTGGCGATCTTCTCGCCCAACTCGGCGTGCAATTCGGTCTGACGTTCGTCGTGGCCGGCCACGATCGCGTCGGCATCCGGTTTCAAGGCCGGATCGGTCACGATCCCGGCGAGCTGCTCGTCACGCTCCCGGCGCAACTTCTCGAGCTGCTCGGCCTGCTGACGTTCGATCTCCTGGAGCCTGGCGGCGCCCTCCGCGCCCAGGGTCTCCTTCAACTTCGCGTCGAGGGTGGCGATCTTCTCGTCCGCGTCGATCCGCTTCTCGATCGCCTTTTCCAGCTCCTTCTCCAGCTTCTCCTCGGCCTTGCTCACCAGCTCATCCAGGGCCTGGGGAGATTTTTTCAACAACGCTTCCGCCGTCGCCTTGTCCGGGGCCAACCCCTTGTCCACCAGGGATTTGGCCACCTGGCTGGTCAATTTTTCCCGCGTCTTGGGAGAGAGCTTGCGCAGCGTGGTCGAACCATAGGCCCCGCGCAACTCCTCCCGCGTCGCCTTGCGGACCTCCGGGGCCTTGTTGGCGCTACCGGTGAGCCGTTCGCCATGCCGGACCGCCAGCGGCGCCTTGCTGGTATCCGCCGCCCAGGCGTCGTTGATCAACGACCAGCTCCTGGAGAAAAACAGCTCGCCGGACGAGGCCTTCGGAGCCGGACGACCCGCCTCCTCCATCCAGACCAGCACCTCCTTTTGCAGGGTGATGACCTCGATCTCCCGATCCTTGCCCTTGCCATCCCCGAGACGAACGAACCCTTCCGTGCCGCGCACCCCCAGGGTGGCCACGGGCGTGACCACCTTGAAGGGTTGATCCTTCATTTTGGCGAGCTTGCCGGAGGTGAAACGGACCATGCCCTTGGTCATGTTGACCACGCCGTTGCCCGACTCCTCCTCGGGCTCGAAGCGATACTCCTGCACCAGGAATTCACTCTCCGGACCCAGGGCGATCACCGCGTCGTCGCGCATTTTCATGATCAGGCGCGTCTCCTTGCCGGTGACGACCTGATCACCCGGAAACAGCGTTGCCCCCTCGGCCAGGGTGCGTTTGACACTCTCGAAGCTGGCGTAGGCCAACCCCTTGAACTGGGTGACGGTGCCGACCGGTTCACGCTGGGCGGCGGATTCGGCCACGCTCTTGGGCTGGGGAGCCTCGGAGCCCTTCTTGTCGGGCGTGGCCACCTTGGCGCGTTCCACGGTGATCGGCTTGCTTCGTTGGCCCCCATCCGGGATCAGCAACAGATAACCACCCAGGGCCGCCAGCAAAGCGACCAGGACCATGGCCACCAACCGTTTGTTCCGAAGAAGATTTCTCATGGATCGCGAGAATCCTTGCTTGCTGACTTGCAGAATGGGGAGAGAACCCCCTCATCCCCCGACCGAGGATCTCCCTTGCGGGTACTCCTCGGAAAAAAAGCAATGATGCACAGTATACCCGATTTTAGCAAAACGCCCATTGATTTCGGGTAAAAAATCGTAACCAGTCTCCCGCGCGCCCCGACCACCCCCGCGGATGCCGCGCCGGGTCGAAATCCAGCGCACCGATCGCTCAAAAAAAAGCCGTCCACGAGGGACGGCCTGGGCATTCACGCCGGATCGGTCGCAGCCAATCACAAACCGTCACAGTCTGGATTCGGTGTGGGGATTCAACGCAGCCTCCGGTCCCGACGCCTGGCCCGCTTGCCCGGCTGGGGCATCCGCATCCCTCACCGGAAAGGCACGATTCGAGGGGGGCGCGGAGGGGAACATCGGGAAACCACCCGCCGCCGCACCGCCGTTCTGACCCGGCGCGTTGGTGAAATCCAGATAGCTGCTCCCCACCGCCAGGGCATTGGCGGAGGCGCCACCCTTGGGCTGGGACGCCGGAGTTTCCTGGGATCCGCTCTTGGCGCGCTGACCCTCGGCGGCGGGGGCCGGGGTTGCGGGAGCCGGCGCGGCGGGGGCCTGAGCCACCGGAGCCGGCGCGGCGGGGGCCGGGGTTGCGGGAGCCTGAGCCACCGGAGCCGGCGCGGCGGGAGCCGGAGCCGGCGCAGCGGGAGTCGGAGCCGGGGTTGCGGGAGCCTGAGCCACCGGAGCCGGCGGGGTGGTCACGGGTTGGGCAGCCGCCTGAGCCGGCGCCTGGGTGACCTGGGCGGGCGGGGTTTGAACCGCGGCCTTGGGCGCTTCGGGATTCGCAGCCGCCTTGGCGGGCGCGGCACCCGGACCACCGGCATCCGCAGAGCCGCTCCTGGTCGAAGATTCGAGGGTTTCCGAGGTCACGGAGGGCTTGGCCATCGCGGTATTTTTCTTGTCCCCGGCCTGATTGGCCTGTTTGTCCGCCTTGTTCCTTCCGTCGCCGCCGTTTTCGGACCCGGCGGATTTGGCCGCTGGGGCCGACTGGGATTGCACCACCTGGGATTGCGGCGGCTCGCGCATCATCTCCCGGGATCGCTCGACGACCGTCTCGCGCGGTCTGCCGTGAGTCATCACCACCGGACGCAGGAAGATCACCAGCTCGCTCTTGCTCACCCCCTCGTCCTTGTGACCGAACAGGGAGCCGATGCCCATCGGCAGACGCGACATGGTTGGAATCCCTTCGGTGGCGTTGCTGATCGAGTCCTGCATCAAACCACCCATCACCGCCACCTGACCGCTGTGAATACGCATCATGGTCTCCATCTCCTTGACCTCGATCTCGGGGATGGGGTTGGAGATGTTCTCCGGCAGATTGGTCTGCGCATTGTTCTTGACCAGGGCCGGGTTGGGATCGTTGACCCAGCGGCTGATCCGCGAAATCGTTGGCCGCACGTTGAGACTCACGATCCCCTCCTTGGAGATCTGCGGGGTGACGGTCATCACCAGACCCACGGGCACGGTGTGAATTTCCGTGTCGAAGACCGGCTGCGTGGCCACGGTGCCGGTATTGTTGTTGTTGGTGCCGGAGGAACTGACATCGCGGGACGCGGTGCTGGATTTCAGGGTGAAGAACACCTTGTTCTTGACCACTTTCAACACCGCCGGCTGATTGTTGAGCGCCATGATCTTGGGACTCGACAAAATTTTGGCATTGCCGAAGTTCTCCAACAGCTTGATCGTGGCATTCACCGGCCCCTGATCGGTCGCGGGATTGCCGTTCGGACCGCCGGTGTGGCCCAGGGTGAAGTAATTCACCGCGCTGCCAGCCGCCGCCGCCGCCGCGTCGGTGAAGGCGCTCTTGAGCACCACCCCAGCCGAACGGTTGAAGATGATGTTCCAGTCCACGCCCTCCTGGAAGCGGTCGTTCAACTCCACTTCCACGACCGTGGATTCGATGAGCACCTGACGATGGACGTTTTCCAGCACGCTGTCCAGATACTCCTGGATGCGGTCGTGCTGTTGCGAGGTGGCCACGATGCTCATCACCCCCGCCTCGGTGTTCACCGACACCAGACCCGGCTTCATGGATTGGTTCTGAGTCTCCTTTTTCGCCAGACCCGGCAGTCCCTGCGGGATCGGCTGGGCACCCAGGCCGCCACCGGGCGGCAATCCAGCCACAGCCGCGCTCAAACCCGCGGGAACCCCCACGCCCCCACCCGCTTGACCCAGACCCGGCGCACCGGGCAGACCGCCCTGCTGATCCTGGTTGTTGAGAAATTCGATGCCCACGTCCGCGCCGAGAATCGCCTGGATATTCTGGGTAACGGTTTTCCAGAACGAACTGCTGGACTTGGTGGTCAGGGTGCTGTTGGACTGGTTGTTGTCCGTGGCCGCCATCGGGTTGGTGAGCGCATTGGCTTTGGTGGTCGTCAGATTCGAGGAGATCTTGTTGGTGCTGTCCATCGTCCGCTCGACGCCCAGATAATCGACCTGATAGACCTTGAGATAGGGCAGATCCGGAGTGACGACAATGGTTTTATCCTGAATCTCGTAACGAATCGCCACCTGTCGGGCCACCCGGTCGAGGATCTTGCTCAACGGCTGATCGATGGCGCTCAGGGTCACGCGGCCCTGGATGCCCGGATAAACGTCGATATTTTTGTTGGCGTCGCGGGCCAGGGCGAAGAGCAGATCCTTCACCGGCATTTCCGTGACGGTGATGGTATACACCTCCTCCGGCGAGGCCGATTCGGTCAGCGCCGCCAGCGGGACATCCTTCTTGCCCTGGGCCGGCGCCGCGGAGATCTCCACCTCGGGATTGGTGGGTTGCAGGAAGTGATCCCTGGACTGCTTGATGCGACTGGCTGGTTCACACGCCGCGAGCAGAAGGCAACCGAGCAGGATCAATCCCGCCCGCCGCGCGATGGTGGCCGCGGTCTGGCGTGAATTGGCCGGTGATTCCTTGGATAACACGGGGTCATGACGGTCCATGGGATGCCTTTTCCCTCTTCAAGAAGACGAAACATTGACCCCCGAAAGCAGAAGCCTGGGAGTGCTGCACCATCCCAAGCAAATTGCACGCCAACCGATTCCACGTTCTCCGCCACGTTTCTCCCCGCCCGGAACGATCCCCCTGAAAATAAGATAAAAAAAACCGGAGGATCGCTCCCCCGGTTCCGTTCTTCGCCTCTCCGTCCCGATTCGGATCAACCGTGATACTTGTAAGGCACCCAGGTCTGCTCGTCGATGGGCGGACGGATGTAGCCGGTGGACTTCCTGCGCGGCGGCAGCTTCATCGGATCCTTGGTGGTGAGCAGATCCTCGTAGGGGATCTGGCTCAACAGGTGGCTGATGCAGTTGAGCCGGGCGTGGGGCTTGATGTCGGCATCCACCACGTTCCAGGGCACCTGCTTGATGTCGGTGTAGGCGAACATCGCATCCTTGGCGCGGGAGTAGTCCTCCCAGCGCATGCGCGACTCCAGATCCATGGGGCTCACCTTCCACTGCTTGGTGGGATCCTGGGTACGGCTCAGGAAACGCTTCTCCTGCTCCTTGTCGCTCACCGAGAACCAGTACTTGATCAGGATGATCCCGGAACGGACCAGCATGCGCTCGAACTCCGGGCAGGAGCGCAGGAACTCCTGATATTCATCCTCGGTGCAGAAGCCCATCACCCGCTCCACGCCGGCACGGTTGTACCAGCTGCGATCGAAGAGCACCATCTCACCCGCCGCCGGCAGATGCGGCACATAGCGTTGGAAGTACCACTGGCTCTTTTCGCGCTCGGTGGGGGTGCCCAGCGCCACCACCTTGACGATACGCGGGCTCAACGGCTCGGTGATCCGCTTGATCACACCGCCCTTGCCCGCCGCGTCGCGGCCCTCGAACAGCACCACCACCTTCAAACCCTTCACCCGGATCCACTCCTGGAGCTTCACCAGTTCCACATGCAGCTTGGCCAGTTCCTTGAGATAGACCTCCTCGCTCATCTTGGCCATTTTTTTCTTCTGGATCTTGGTATTCTCCAGAGTCACCGTGCCATCGCCCTTGGCCTCCTTGGGCTCCTTGGCCTCCTTCGACTCCTTGGATTCGTGGGATTCCTTGTCGCTCACGTCTTCTTTCCTTTCCTCGTCGTTATCCATCATTGATTAAAGCTCCTCGATGTTGGGATGGAACCAGCGTCAGGATCAGCGAATACGCCCCCCATCTTGCAAGTCAGGTCGCACCTGAAACCATTTTCTCGCTTTATTGCACAAAAAGCGGGCCATGACCAGAAAAAGCAGTCGTCAACAGGAACTTTCACCCTTTTTCCGGATCCTGGAGCGCCTCCATTGCCGCGATGCGCGTCAGAATGGCAGGGTGGGCGTGATGGAGGAACACCCGCCACGGATGGGGGTTCACCTGGGTCAGGTTGGCGACGGCGAGCTGTTTGAGAGCCGAAGCCAGGGCCTCGGGCCGCTCCAGGGTGGTGGCGGCGAAGCGATCCGCGGCGAATTCATGCGCGCGCGAGATCATTTTGAGAAACGGTCCGGTGATCACGTCCACCGGCACGGCCAGCAACACGAAAAACACGAACCCTCCGTGCAGGGTCACCCGCTCCATGAAGAAATCCCGATGCAGGTCGGGCTGTTGCATGGCCAGGGAGAGCAGACCGCACATCAACCCCAGATAGGGGATGGTGATCAGGGTCACCCGGCGCAGATGGCCCAGGACCAGATGGCCGATCTCATGGGCAAGCACCGCGACCACCTCGGGTTCGGGCTGGCGCAAGATCAGGGTATCGTAGAGCACCACCCGGCGTTGCGCGCCCAAACCGGTGACAAAGGCATTGGCGCGGGTCGAGCGACGCGAGCCGTCCACGGTGAAAATGCCGGAGAACTTCACCCCGGCCTTCTCCAGATAGGCTTCGATGGCCCGTTTGAGGGAACCCTCCGGGAGCGGAGTGTAGCGGTTGAACAGGGGCATCAGCACGGCTGGCGCGATGTATTGGATCAGGATGAGGAAAAAGGTGGCGCTCAGCCAGCAGTAGAGCCAGGCCCACGCCTTCCAGTGGTGGAAACAGACCAGCACCGTGACCAACAGCGGCCCGCCGATCACCAGGGAGAGCAGCAGTCCCTTGGCGCGATCGTCGATGAAGGTGTTCCAGGAGGTGCGGTTGAAGCCGAAGCGTGCCTCGAGCACGAAGGTGTGGTAGATCTTGAAGGGTTGGGAGAAGAGCTTGAAGGCCACGAGCAGAATGGCCACATACAGCACCCCCGAGGCGATCTCGCCGAGTTTCCACGAGGCGACCATGCGATCCAGCCACGCGAATCCGCCCAGAAACCACCACGAAAGCAGCGCGACCAGCTTGCTCCCCGAAGCCACGATGTCGAGCCACGCCTTGGCGCGGGCATACGCCATGCTTTTTTCCCACACCGCGTCATCGATGAATCCGGCCACTTTCTCGGGCGGTCTGGCCGGCGTGGCGCGCAAATCGACCAGCACCACCAGGGTATCGGCCAGAAAGCCGATCAGCAGGGCAATCAGAATCGTCAGGCCGAATACGGACATGATTTTGACGAAAACTCCTTGAAGAGAACGACGCGAAAGCGTTACATACCTCACCATCTCATCTTTATGTTCATCATCCCGCATTTCGGGATGCGCCACAAGGAGTGGACCGTGACTTTCCAAGACCTCATTCTCTCGTTGCAGACCTACTGGTCGAACCGGGGCTGCGTGATCCTGCAACCGCACGACATGGAGATGGGCGCCGGCACCTTTCATCCGGCCACGTTCCTGCGCTCCCTGGGACCGGAGCCGTGGAACGTCGCCTATGTGCAGCCGTCGCGACGCCCCACGGATGGCCGCTACGGCGAAAATCCCAACCGGTTGCAGCGTTACTACCAGTTTCAGGTGATCCTCAAGCCCTCCCCGGACGACATCCAGGATCTGTACCTGGACTCCCTGGCCGCCATCGGCATCGATCCGCGCGCTCACGACATCCGCTTCGTGGAGGACGACTGGGAAAGCCCGACCCTCGGCGCCTGGGGGCTGGGCTGGGAGGTGTGGCTCGACGGCATGGAGGTGACCCAGTTCACCTATTTCCAGCAGGTGGGTGGCATCGATCTGCCGTTGATCTCCGGCGAACTGACCTACGGCCTGGAACGGTTGGCCATGTACATCCAGGGCAAGGAGAACGTATATGACCTGACCTGGGCGCCGGGCATCACCTACGGGGATGTGCACCAGCAGGAGGAACGCGACTTCTCGGGGTACAACTTCAAGGCAGCCAACACCGAAAACCTGTTCAAGCTCTTCGACATGTTCGAAACCGAGGCGTTGGCGCTCGCCGCCAAGGCGTTGCCCGGTCCGGCCTATGAACAGGTGATTCACGGTTCGCATGTCTTCAACCTTCTGGACGCGCGCGGCGCGATCAGCGTCACGGAACGGGCCCGCTTCATCGGACGGGTGCGCGCCATGGCCAAGGTGACGGCGGAGGGATTCGCGGCGCAGCGGGCCGCCTTGGGTTACCCGCTCATCAAGCAGGGAGGACGGTCATGAGCGATCTGTTGTGGGAAATCGGCTGCGAGGAGATCCCGTCGCGCATGCTGGGCGAGGCGATCCGCCATTTCGGGGAAGCGACCATGGCCACCCTGAACGAGGCCGGTCTGACCGATGGCACCACCCGGCTGGCATGGTGCGACGGCACGCCGCGGCGTCTGGCCCTGGCGGTCACCGGCATCGCCGCCCGTCAGGCCGATCGCGAGGAGACCAAACGCGGCCCGGCCCTGGAACGGGCCTTCGATGCCCAAGGCAACCCGACCAAGGCGACCGAGGGGTTTGCCCAATCCTGCGGCGCGACGGTGGCGGATCTCGAACGTCTCCAAACCCCCAAGGGCACCTACCTGGCCTATACCATCCGTCAGACGGGCAGTCCGGCCACCGGGATCCTGCCGAAACTCGTGGCCGGCATCCTCGCCGCCTTTCCATGGCCCAAATCCATGCGCTGGGGAAGCGGTCAGACCCGCTTCGTGCGCCCGATCCGCTGGATGGTGGTGCTTCTCGATGGACAGGTGCTCGAGGCGCGCGCCTCGGAGAGCGTGATGGCCGGAAACCAGACCCGCGGACACCGCTTCATGGCCCCCGGTCCGTTCACGGTGACCGACGAGGCATCCTACCGCGCAACCCTCGCCGCCAACCGGGTGATGCTCTCGCTCGACGCGCGCTCCACCGCGATCCGCGATGGAGTGACCCGTCTGGCCGATGCCGAGGGTGGCCAGGCATGGCTCGATCCGGGTCTGATCCAGGAGAACGCCGGCCTCACCGAATGGCCGCTCCCGATGCTGGGCCGGTTTGATCCGATCTATCTGGAGATCCCGCCCGAGGTGCTCTCCACCTCGATGAAAAATCATCAAAAATACTTCCCGGTCAAAGGGCCGGACGGCACCCTGAAACCCTGTTTCGTGGCCGTGGCCAACCTCGATGCCCCGGATCCGTCGGTGCTGGTGCGCGGTTACGAACGGGTGCTCCGCGCCCGCCTCGAGGATGCCGCCTTCTACTGGCGCGAAGATCGCGACATCCCGTTGCCGGAACGTCTGCCCGCCCTCGACAAGGTGGTGTTCCAGGCCCGTCTGGGCACCGTGGGCGAAAAGGCCCGACGTATCGCCACGCTGGCCGGCGCCCTGGCCGAACGGCTCGATCCGGACGCCAAATCCTTGGCCGAACGGGCCGCCCTGTTGGCCAAATGTGACCTGGTGACCGGCATGGTGGGCGAATTCCCGGAGTTGCAGGGGATCATGGGCGGCTACTATGCCCGCCACGCCGGCGAATCCGAACCCGTGGCCCGCGCCATCCAGGAACATTATCGTCCCCAGGGGGCCGGCGACGACCTGCCTGCCTCCCGCCTCGGACGGCTGGTGTCGCTCGCCGACAAACTCGATACCCTGGTGGGCTGTTTCGGCATCGGCCTGGTCCCCACCGGCACCAAGGATCCGTTCGCCCTGCGCCGCGCGGCACTGGGGGTGATCCGCATGCTGCTCGATGGGGAGAGGATGGCCGTGGCCCTGCATCCACTTCTGGAACTGGCCCACGCCGGATTCGCCTCCGGCGTGCTGGAACGGGATGCCGCGACCACGGCCCAGGAGCTTCTCGAGTTCATCCACGGTCGCCTGGAGGGCCACTTGAAACGGGACTTCGCCCCGGATCTGATCGAGGCGGTGGAGGTGTTGCGTCTGGATGATCTGACCGATGTCGTGGCCCGCATCGAGGCGCTGCGGGCGTTCAAGGCGCGCGAGTCGTTCCCGGCCCTGGTCGCGGCCAACAAACGAATCGCCAACATCCTCGACAAGGCCCCGGCGGAAGAAAAAGGCCATGCCGTGGCACCCGCCGCCCTGCGCGAAGAGGCCGAATCGGCCCTGCACGCCGAGGTGACCCGCGTGACCGAAGCGATCGCACCCCTGTTGGCCGAACGACAATACGACGCGGCATTGGAGAATCTGGCCGGCTTGCGCGGATCGATCGACCGCTTCTTCGATGCGCTGCTGGTGATGGATCCGGATGCCGCGGTGCGACGCAATCGCCTGGCCCTGCTGGGCGCCATCCGCGCCGGTTTCTCGCATCTGGCCGATTTCAGCCGTCTGGCGCTGCCGGACAACGCCGGATGACCTTGCCGGAGACGCCTCCCGCGCCGCGCGGACGACCCCGTGATCCGGATCGTCCGCGCCGCATCCTGGAGGCTGCGGCGGAACAGTTCTGTCGCCTCGGTTACGAGCGTACCAGCATGAACGCGGTCGCCGCGGCCTCCGGCATCTCCAAGGTCACCATCTATCGCTACTTCCCCACCAAACAGGCGCTCTTCGAGGCGGTGGTGGACCAGCACATCGAGGCGATGTTCGCGGCCATGCCCCCCGGCTCCCTCGATCCGGCCCACCCCGAGATCGCCCTCCAACACATCGCCGAACAGTTCGTCAACCTCATCGAACTCGATTCCGTGCTCGCCTCCTTCCGGCTGATGATGGCCGCCGCCGGACAACAATCCAACGCCTGCCAAGCCTTCTTCGACCACGGCCCGCTGCAGCTGGTCCATCAGGTGGCCGCCTACCTGACCGCCGCCGCCGAGGCCGGAACCCTGGCCATCCACGACCCCTTTCTGGCGGCCAATCAGTTTCTCGCCCTGTTTCATGGGCTGGAGCACATCCAGGCCCAACTCGATCTGGGCAGGTGTACCCCGGAAGCCAACCAGACGCGCATTCAGGCCAATGTTGCCCTGTTCCTGCGCGCCTGCCGTCCAGACGGCTGATCGCACCCCTTCCCGAAGCTTTGGCTAAATAGTTTACTTGACCGTACAGTAAATCATGCTAAACTCTCACCCCGAACGCTCTCGTATGGGCTTGCCTGATCACCGCCGGATACCGCTCGATGACCACCTACCGCCATGCACCCTGGCTGATCGCGCCGCTGCTCGCCCTCCCCCTGTTCGGCTGCCAGGAGGAGCGCACCGGAACATCCGCCCCCAAACCGGTCTACGTCGCCACGATCCAGGCCACCGACCACACCCGTGAACGCCGCTTCACCGGGGCGGTGCGCGCCCGTCACGAAACCGAACTCTCCTTCCGCATCCACGGCAAGATCCTCACCCGCGAGGTCGAGGTGGGGGATCGGGTGGTGAAGGGCCAAACCCTGGCGCGGCTCGATCCTCTGGATCCGACCCTCACCAGGCGCGTCGCCGAAGAGCAGTGGCGCGCCGCCCGGGTGGATGCCCAACAGGCGGCGCGGGACGAGGCCCGGTTTCGGAAATTGCGGAGCGAAAACACCGTCTCCGAGGCCGACCACGAACGCCAGAAGGCGCGTGCCGATGCCGCCGCCGCCCGTCTGGCCCAGGCCAAAAGCCAACTCGATCTGGCGGGCAACGCCCTGGATCATGCCAATCTGGTCGCGGAGGGGGATGGGGTGGTCACCGCGCTGCGCTTCGAGGTGGGTCAGGTGGTGGCGGCGGGCCAGTCGCTGGTCAGCCTGGCCGATCCGACCCGGCTGGAGATCGTGGTGGATCTGCCCGAATCCTTGGTGAACGGTCTGGAGGGACACGCCGCCTGGGTCCAGATCGCCGATGAAACCGACAAGCGGCTTCCGGTCACGCTGCGGGAGCTGGCGCCGATGGCCACCTTTCCCAGCCGCACCTTCCGCGCCCGCTATGCGTTGCCCGACGCGGCGCTCAAGCCGGGCACGATCCGACTCGGCATGAGCGCCCGACTGCATCTTGCCGCGCGCGACTCCATCCCTGGTATCCACCTGCCCGCCGCCGCCCTGATCCAGGATCATGGCGCCCCGTTCGTCTGGCTGGTCGAGGGGAGTCCGTGGAAACTGGTGGCGCGACCGGTACGGGTGATCGGCCATGCGGCGGATGGGGTCTGGATCGAGGGGGTGCGCCCCGGCGAACGGGTGGTGACCATCGGCGCGCAGAAACTCGACGCCGGTCTGATCATTTCACCCATCGAGCGTCCCCTGCCCGTCTCCACCACGGCCAACGACGGGAAACGGTCGTGAACGAACGCGCATTCAACCTCTCCACCTGGGCGGTGACCCACCGTTCGATGGTGCTGTTCCTGATCCTGGCGACCCTGCTGACCGGGATCTTCTCCTACCTGCGGCTGGGACGGGCCGAGGATCCGATCTTCAACGTGCCGATGATGACCGCCAGCATGGTCTGGCCCGGTGCCACGGCACGGGAGGTCCAGGACCAGGTGATGAACCGGCTGGAGCGCAAGCTGCGCGAGCTGGAGGGGTATGATTTCATCAAGACCTTCTCCCGACCCGGCTACGGGGCGTTGAGCCTGCGCATGAGCGGTCGCATGACCAAGGCGCGGCTCGACGAAACCTGGTATCAGGCGCGCAAAAAAATCAACGATGCCCGCCAGGAGTTCCCGGAAGGGGTGCTCGGACCCTTTTTCAACGACGAATACAACGATGTCTACCTCTCCCTGCACGCCCTGCACGGCGACGGGTTGAGCCTGACCGAACTGCGCGAGCTGGCCGAGGGGGTGCAACGCGAGATCCAGTCCCTTGCCGAGGTGAACAAGGTGCATGTGCTCGGCACCCAGCCGGAAAAGATTTTCGTGGAGATCTCCAGCCGCAAGCTGGCCGGACTGGGGATCTCTCCCCAAACGCTCATCGACACCCTGAAACGCCAGACCCAGTTGAATCCCTCGGGCTTTGCCGAAACGCCGGGGGATCGGCTCTTCATGCGGGTCGATGGGGTGGCGCGCGACGCAACCGACATCGGCGAGATCCCCATCGAGGCCGGGGGTCATCTGCTGCGCCTGAAGGATATCGCCGAGATCAAACCCGGTCACGAGGATCCGCCATCGTTCGTGATCCGCCACAACGCCCGTCAGGTGGTGGTGATCGCCATCACCATGAACCGCCATGCCAACATCCTCGATCTGGGCAAACGGATCGATGCCCGCATGGCATCGATCCAGGCCGGACTGCCGGCAGGGGTCACCCTGGAAAAATACGCCGATCAACCGCGGGTGGTGGCCGAATCGATCTGGGAGTTCGAAAAATCGTTTCTGGAGGCCCTGGCCATCGTGCTGGCGGTGTCGTTTTTCGCCCTGGGACGGGGTGCCGGAATCGTGGTGGCCGCGTCGGTGCCTCTGGTGCTCGGCATGGTGCTGGTGGTGATGCACGCCTTTGACTGGAACCTGGACCGCATCTCGTTGGGCTCGCTGATCATCGCGCTGGGATTGCTGGTGGATGATGCCATCATCGCCGTGGAGATGATGGTGGTGAAGATGGAACAGGGGTGGGAACGGGAGCGGGCCGCCAGCTTCGCCTACACCTCGACCGCCTTTCCGATGCTTACCGGCACCCTGGTCACGGTGGCCGGTTTTCTGCCGGTGGGCTTTGCCCAATCCATCGCCGGGGAGTACGCCTGCGGTATTTTCTGGATCGTCGGCGTGGCCCTGCTCGCCTCGTGGCTGGTGGCGGTGCTGTTCACCCCCTATCTCGGCGTGCTGTTGCTCCCGAAAATCAAGCCCGGAGCCGCCCACGCCGACCCCCATGCCGCCCCCCTCCATGACCGGCTGCGCCGCCTGCTCGATCTTTGCCTGACCCATCGAAAAAAAATCCTCCTGGCCACCCTGCTCCTGTTCCTGGCCGCCGGAGCCGGCATGGGACAGGTGCAGCAGCAGTTCTTCCCGACCGCCGCGCGCCCGGAACTGCTCGTCGAGCTGCGTCTGAAGGAGGGCGCCTCCATGGCAGCCACCGAGGCGCTGGTGTTCAGAATGGAAAACATTCTGAAAAACACCCCGGACATCCCCTACTTCACCGCCTATCTGGGGGCCGGATCGCCCCGTTTCTATCTGTCGCTGGAGCCGGAACTGCCCAATCCCGGCTATGCCCAGTTCGTGCTCATGACCACCGGCAGCGCGGCGCGGGAGCGAATCCGAACCGAGTTGATGGAACGGTTCGACAAGGAAGAGACCTTCCCCGAGGCGCGCGGGCGGGTGACCCGACTTGAATTCGGTCCGCCGGTGGGCTTTCCGGTGCAGTTCCGGGTGATCGGACCGGATCCGGGCGAGGTGAAACGAATCGCCGCGCGGGTGCGCGATCAGGTGCGCTCAAGCCCCCTGGTGCGCGATACCCAGCTCAATTGGAACGATCAGGTGCGGGTTCAGAAGATCCGCGTCGATCAGGAGAAGGCGCGCCAACTGGGCATCGCCTCGACGGATGTGAGCAACGTGCTGCAACTGCTCTTCTCCGGCGTGCCGGTGGCCCAGCTGCGGCATGGAGAGGCGCTGACCGAGGTGGTGGTGCGCGCCGAAGCCGCCGAACGGCAGGCCATCGACCAGCTCGAGGATCTGCCCTTGCTGGCCCGCTCCGGGGATCTGGTACCGTTGTCGCATCTGGCCGCCATCGAGCCGACCTTCGAGGAGCCGGTGTTGTGGCGCTGGAACCGCGCCATGGCGGTCTCGGTGCGCGCCGATGTCATCGACGGGGTGCAGGCCCCCCACGCCACGGAGCAGATCTGGCCGACCCTGCAAGCGATTCGGGACTCCCTGCCGCCCGGCTATCGGATCGAACAGGGGGGCGCGATCGAGGAGAGCGAAAAGGCCAATCGCGCCCTGTTCGCCCTGTTTCCGGTGATGTTTCTGGTGATGCTGTTCTTTTTGATGATGCAGTTGCAGAGCTTCTCGCGCGTGGGGATGGTGTTTCTGACCGCGCCGTTGGGATTGATCGGCGTGGTGCCGGCGTTGCTTTTGTTTCAGGCGCCGTTCGGTTTCGTGGCGTTGTTGGGCGTGATCGCGCTGGGTGGGATGATCATGCGCAATTCGGTGATCCTGGTGGATCAGATCCAACACGAAATCGAGGCGGGCCTGGATCCGTGGCAGGCGATCATCGAAGCCACGGTGCGCCGCGCCCGTCCGGTGATCCTCACCGCCGCCGCCGCGATCCTGGCCATGATCCCCCTCACCCGCAGCATCTTCTGGGGCCCGATGGCCATCTCGATCATGGGCGGCCTGGTGGTGGCCACCGCCCTGACCCTGGTCTTCCTCCCCGCCCTCTACGCCGCATGGTTTAAAGTGCGACGGGCGTAGGTCTGCCGAACTGAGAGGAATGCACGCTCGCGCCTGGCCATTCGATCCTGACTACCCGATCCGTTGCCTCCGATCATACACCCGAAGGCGCCGATAAGCAGGATCAGCGCCCAGTTCGGGACGCCTCTGCTCGATGACATCCAGACACTGCCCCAACATTCTCGGCCCCCATTGCTGATTTTTAATGATTTTTTCCAACAGTTTCAATGCATACGCTGGAAAAACCGCGCACAATCCTGATTCGTGCAGTTGATCTACCATACGGTCTGGATGATCTATCGGTGTCAACCAGTCCAGTACGCGAGCGTTCATAACCCGCTTGCCTTGCTCCTTGACGCCATAAAACTGAAAAACCTGCTTTGCCAAATCAACGCCGACCGTTATAGTGTGCCTGATGGAGCCTCCTCCTGGCCTGGCAAATGTTGGTGACATGACCATTTTGGCTCAAAAGGAAGCCGTTGTCCGTGAAGATGGGTCCATCACCTCAAGGACTTCGCCCTTGGATCCCACCAGGGGCCCCTGGACCCCGCCAACTTTGAGGATCCTGAATGGTACCAAAGCAACGCGCCCAGGCAAGGCGGCCAGAAAAAAAGCCGTCCGCAGCAAACCAGAACCACGGAAACCAGCGGTGATGTCTCCGAAAACAGGTCGACGTCTTTCCTCCAAGACCGCCTCGAAAGCTGCGCAAGATGTTTATATGTAGTATAATCATATCTTTGGAGCCATGAAATGCATGGCTGAGAATGGCCAGCTCGGGTTGGATGAGGGTGGCAGATTGGCAATACGGAAATCAAGACAATGAAAACCATCTCGCAACGGATCGCCGAGGAACTGGGCGTTGGGGAGTTCCAGGTTGACGCCGCCGTCGCCCTGCTGGACGAGGGGGCCACCGTGCCCTTCATCGCCCGCTATCGCAAGGAGGCCACCCACGGCCTGACCGATACCCATTTGCGGCAGTTGCATGAACGTCTCGCCCAATTGCGGGATCTGGAAGCACGCCGCGAGGCAGTGCTCAAAAGCATTCGCGAACAGGATAAGCTCACCCCGGAGGTGGAGCGGGCTATCCTGACAGCCGACACCCGCACCCGGCTGGAGGATCTCTATCTGCCGTTCCGTCCCAAGCGCCACACCAAGGCGGCACAAGCCATGGAAGCGGGTCTGGAGCCGCTGGCCGATCAATTGTTGAAGGATCCCAGCCGGCCACCGGAGTCGCTGGCCGTTGCTTTTGTCGATCCGGAGAAGAAGGTGGCCGATGTTCAGGCGGCTCTGGATGGAGCGCGGGAAATTTTGATGGAGCGTTTCGCCGAGTCCCCGGAGTTGACCGGACGGCTGCGGGAACTGTTCCTGGAGCAGGGAATCCTGGGTTCCAAGGTGGTCAAGGGTCAGGAGGAGAAGGGCGCCAAGTTTGCGGATTATTTCGCCTCGGGAGAAGCCTTGAAAAAACTGCCTGGCCATCGGCTGCTGGCCATGCTGCGCGGCCAGGAGGAGGGGGTCTTGCGACTCTCCCTGGATCACCCGGAAGAGCTGGACGACGCCCTGGGTGAGGCGGTCACCTGCGTGGCTGCCATCCGCAGCCATTTCCGGCTCGTCAACCGGAAAGGCCCAGGCGATGGCTGGATGGAAGAGACGCTGCGTCAGACCTGGCGCAAGAAATTCAAGCCGCGCCTGGAGAACGATCTTCTCAAGCAGGCGCAGGAGCGCGCCCACGAAGAGGCGATCCGGGTGTTTGCCCGGAACGTCAAGGAGGTGCTGCTGGCCGCTCCGGCGGGGATGACGCCGGTGATCGGTCTGGATCCGGGCTTGCGCACCGGTGTGAAGGTGGCGGTGGTGGATGCCACCGGCAAGGTGGTGGCCACCGATACGATCCATCCGCATGCGCCCCGCAACCAGTGGCGCGAGTCGATGTCACGACTGGCGGAGCTGGCCCGTCGGCACGGGGTCCGGCTGGTGAGCATCGGCAATGGCACCGCCTCCCGCGAGACGGAAAAGCTGGTGACCGAGTTGAGTCGCACCCTGCCGGATCTGGGTTTGCGGGGCGTGGTGGTCAACGAGGCGGGTGCATCGGTCTATTCGGCCTCGGAGTTCGCCTCCCAGGAGTTGCCGGAGTTGGACGTATCGCTGCGCGGGGCGGTCTCGATTGCACGCCGGCTGCAGGATCCCCTGGCTGAGCTGGTGAAGACCGACCCCAAAGCCATCGGCGTGGGTCAATATCAGCACGACGTGCCGCCCAGGCGTCTGGCGGAGGCGCTGGACGGCGTGGTGGAGGATGCGGTGAACGCGGTGGGGGTGGATGTGAACACCGCTTCGGCGCCGTTGCTGGAGCGGGTCTCGGGTCTGAACAAAACCCTGGCCAAGAACATCGTCTCCTTTCGGGATCTCCATGGCCCTTTCCCTTCCCGGCAGTCGCTGCTCAAAGTGAGCCGGTTCGGTCCCAAGGCCTTCGAGCAGGCGGCGGGATTTTTGCGTATCCGCAACGGCGCAACACCGCTGGATGCCTCGGCGGTGCATCCGGAGTCCTATCCGGTGGTGGAGCGGATTCTGCACCGGGTTGGGGTGACGATCGATCGGTTGATCGGCAATCACACGCTGCTCAAAGAGCTTTCCCCCCGGGATTTCGTGGATGCGCGCATCGGCGAACCCACGGTCAAGGACATTCTGGCCGAGTTGGAGAAGCCGGGACGGGATCCCCGTCCGGAGTTCCGCACCGCCAGCTTTCGCGAAGGGGTGGAGAGTCTGGAGGATTTGCAACCGGGCATGATCCTGGAAGGTGTGGTCAGCAACGTGACCAATTTCGGAGCGTTTGTGGACATCGGGGTGCATCAGGATGGGCTGGTGCACATTTCGGCCATGGCGCACCAGTTCGTGAAAGATCCGCACAGCGTGGTCAAGGCGGGCGCGGTGGTCAAAGTGCGGGTGGTGGAGGTGGACAAACCCAGGCGCCGCATCGCTCTTTCCATGCGGCTGGATGATACGCCCGCCACCACGCAATCAACCGTGAAAGCGGATCGTCCGCATCCGGTTGCCGCCCATCCGTCACCCGTGCCGCAAGCAGACAACGCGATGGCCGCGGCCTTCTCCCGGGCCCGGGGCAAACCGGGACGCTGATGAGTCCCCGGTTCATGCTGCGGGGGCCTGCACGACATCATCCTGTCGTCTGACGCGAAGAAGGAGAGTCCTGGAGGCAGAAAGGGGCGTGGGTGGGCGGGAACGGGTGCGGCGCGTTCTCCGAAACCGCGTGCCAAGCTTTGGATTGATTGGGATATTTCGGCAGAGCGTGCCGGAGGTGTGGCAAACGCAAGAAAACGCGTGAAAAAAATGGCGGAGGAGCAGTCCGCCAACCATATTTGTTTTTATTTCATTTTTTCAATATTTTTATTCTTACCAACACATCTACCCACATCGATAATATTCCTTTATGAATTGATTGTTTTCTTACTTATAACTTATAAATAAATTTAAGCATTAAACTTCGGCACGGATGTCTGAGTCTGTCAAGCAATTTCCTTCTCTTTGGGGTGTACCCTCATGATAACGACGGACACCCTTTGACGACGTATCAATAGAGTTGACATCTGATTTTTGATAAGGTATTATCACAGCATCAATAACCTTAATGAGAATTTTTGGTGCTGCGATGGCCGTAATCGGATATGCACGTGTCTCTTCGGCTTCCCAGGATTTGGGGATTCAACTCTCCAGCCTATCTCACTGCGACGAGGTGTTCTCTGAAATTGAGTCTGGAGCCAAAAAGGACCGTTCCAAGCTCCAAGAGTTGCTCCGGTTCGTCAGGAAAGGGGACGTTGTGGAATGCACCCGGTTAGACCGGTTGGCGAGGGATACTCACCACCTGTTGGAGATTGTCCAGTTGCTGGAACGGAAAAATGTGGCTCTGAAGATTCAGAACATCAACCTGGACACATCAACCGCCACGGGCAAACTCATGTTGACCATGCTTGGAGCGATTTCGGCTTTTGAGCGGGATTTACTTAAAGA
Organism: Candidatus Magnetaquiglobus sp.; assembly: GCF_058402785.1. Lineage (NCBI taxonomy): Bacteria > Pseudomonadati > Pseudomonadota > Magnetococcia > Magnetococcales > Candidatus Magnetaquicoccaceae > Candidatus Magnetaquiglobus > Candidatus Magnetaquiglobus sp. The sequence goes on along the minus strand of NZ_JBZVFG010000041.1, from coordinate 8,405 downwards.
GAGACAGCAAGAGGGGATTGAACGGGCCAAGCGTGATGGGGTTTATAAGGGTCGCAAACCGACTGCTCGCGCAAAATCCCAACAGGTGCTTGACCTGGTTGCCCAGGGAATGAGTAAGGTCGATGTTGCAAAGAGGACCGGCATCTCAGTTCCGTCAGTCTACCGGATTATCGGTTCTACCAAGTCTGCATGCAATCTGGCATCATAGTGATATGAGGATGTGGTCCCCTCCGTATTCATCCACTTAATCCGTGCAAATTGAGAAATAAAATGCGTGATGATGTTATAATTTCTGGTTTGATTGGTGCGTTGGTGTCTGCTCTATTGTCGTTTCTAGTCCGCCTCTACCTTGATAAGCGTGCTCAAAGAGAGTCAGAACGTCGTCTTGCATATGTTTTTCTTGTTCGAGTTAGTGAATTTGTTGCGGGAGATGTTGTTGTTAGGGTGTTAATAAAAACATTTATGCCTGATGAAGTAAAGCAGAAGCTGTCTACCCTTAATAGTGAGTGTGAACTATCACATATAATGAGTACTGTTATTGCACAATCACTCGCAGACAAATCGCCAGAAGAAATTAAAAGTAATAATTCATTTGTGGGTGTTCCACGTCTCTTAAATGAAATGCTTGAGGCAGCGAAAGATTCACGTCTATCAGCAGAGCAACTAGCAAAATTACCAAAAGAAGCAGTATTTGCGTGTCACCAATTCCAGAAACAACATTTATACGTATGTCAAGTAGTCAGTATGTGGCTTGGTTTATTGGAAAATGGGGAAACCTGCTGGTTTACTTCGGAAGGGATTCACGAGCAATGGCGAGTATTAGGTGATTTTGCAAATCAAGCGTATTCTGTACGTACCGCTCTCATAAAATATGGGGCAGCCACACAGAAACAGGCTGATGCTTTGCTATCAAAGCAGGTAAACGAAATGAAAGACAAGTTCTTTCTTAAGATATTTGATAAGAAAAAATTAGCGGCTGCAGAAGCAGAATTGAAAAAAGAAAGCGATTCAAAGCCATAAAACAATATAAATAATATTTTTTCGTGCCAGTTCCTGTTGCTTCATCCTGCTGCTTGTAGACTGGCCCATCTGTCTCTGGTAAACTGACCTATATTCCCAATCAGGGGAACACTCTAGAAAATGGCTTGCAATTCATATGCTTGATGATATTCAGAAAACTCTGTGGGCGGCAGCAGACAAGCTCCGAGCCAACATGGATGCAGCGGAGTATAAGCATCTGGTGCTTGGTCTGATTTTCGTTAAATACATCTCTGATACCTTCAGTGCCCGTCAGGCGGAGTTGAAGCGGAGATTTGCTGACCCAAAGGATGAATACCACCTTCCCGATGCAACACCGGGTGACATCAAGGTCGAATTGGAGGAACGGGACTATTACACCGCCGCCAACGTCTTCTGGGTTCCTGAAGCGGCTCGTTGGGAGATGCTGCGTGGTTCGGCAAAGCAACCTCAGATTGGTAAGTTGATTGATGAGGCGTTGACCCTCATCGAAGCTGAGAACCCCAAGCTCAAGGGGATTCTGGACAAACGGTATGCTCGCGCTCAACTCCCGGATGGCAAGTTGGGCGAGTTGATTGACCTGATTTCCATCATCGGTTTCAGCGAGGATGCCGGGAAAGCTCGTGATGTTCTTGGTCAGGTGTATGAATATTTTCTGGGTCAGTTTGCCAGTGCTGAGGGCAAGAAGGGTGGTCAGTTCTATACCCCATCCTCCATCGTCAAGACCCTGGTAGCGGTACTGGCTCCCCATCATGGCAAGGTCTACGACCCTTGCTGTGGTTCAGGTGGAATGTTCGTTCAGAGTGAGAAATTCATCGAAGCACATGGTGGCAAGAGAGGCGATGCCTCCATCTATGGTCAGGAGTCCAATCCTACCACATGGCGTTTGGCCGCCATGAATCTGGCCATTCGGGGTATCGATTTCAACTTGGGCCGGGAACCGGCGGATACCTTCACCAAGAATCAACATCCCGACTTGAGAGCCGATTTCATCCTGGCCAATCCTCCTTTCAATGTAAGTGATTGGTGGCATGGTTCGTTGGCCGGTGACCCACGATGGGTTTATGGAGACCCACCAGCGGGGAATGCCAACTATGCCTGGTTGCAGCACATGCTCTATCACTTAAAACCAACTGGTCGTGCTGGCATCGTGTTGGCCAATGGTTCGATGAGTTCCAGTCAGAACAGCGAAGGGGACATCCGCAGAGCGATGGTGGAAGCGGATGTCGTGGAGGTGATGGTGGCACTCCCCGGCCAACTCTTCTTCAATACCCAGATTCCCGCTTGTTTGTGGTTCTTGGCGAAACAGAAGAGTCAGCGCAAGGGGGAGGTGCTGTTCATCGATGCTCGGAAACTGGGGAAGATGATAAGTCGTTCCCAAGCGGAATTGACCGATGAGGTCATCACCCGGATTGGGGATACGGTAGCGGCCTGGAGGAACAAACAGGATACCTACCAGGATACCCCCGGCTTCTGTCGGAGTGTCCAACTCTCTGAAATTGCCGAACACGGACATGTGCTGACTCCCGGTCGTTATGTTGGTGCTGAGGAAGTGGAAGACGATGATGAAGCCTTTGCCGAGAAGATGCGCAAATTGACCGAAAAGTTGGGTGAGCAGATGGCCAAGGGACAGGAGTTGGACCAGTTGATTCGGATGAAATTGGGTTCATTGGGGTATGAGTTCTGAAGAAGAAGAGGATGGTTGGATATGGCACAAAATGACTTTAGACAGAACCTTGTTTCATTCAGGAATGCTGTTGAACGTTTTTCTGAAGGATTAGAGGAGCTTGGGCGACACCCGGATAACTCGGTGATACGGGATGGTGTGATTCAGCGTTTCGAGTTTACCTACGAACTGGCTCATAAAACACTCCGTCGTTATCTGGAGATGACGGCGGCCACTCCTGAAATCATTGATGAAATGGTATTCCAGGACATAATCCGTACAGGCAACGAACAAGGGCTACTGCTAAATGACTGGCCAGTTTGGAAAGGGTATCGGCAATCACGGACGGATACCAGCCATACCTATGACGAAGAGAAGGCGCAAAAGGTCATGGATAAGATTCCCGCCTTTCTCTCAGAGGCCCGTTATCTCTTGGAACAATTGCAAAAGAGAATCAGTAAGACGTGAAGAAACAACCCCCGATTGATATCCGCCCGGACCATCTGAAGATTGTCCAGGAGATTCTCCAGAAACATGTACCCAACCATGAGGTATGGGCGTTTGGTTCTCGCGTTAAATGGACAGCCAAGGAGTACTCGGACCTGGATTTATGCGTGATTTCTGACAAGCCACTCGGTTTGGAGGTGATGAGCGATTTGCTGGATGATTTTGTCGAGTCTGACCTGCCCTGGAAGGTGGATGTGGTGGATTGGGCGACGACCAGTGAGTCGTTCAGGAAGATAATTGAGCGGGAGAAGGTGGTAGTGCAGAAAAAGGGACAGTGGCGAGATGAGGGTGTGAGTTCAACTAAACGAGAAACACTAGAGAACGTTTGTTCTCTTATTGTTGATTGTCCACATTCCACCCCTATTTGGACAGATACAGGCTTTATCGTTATTAGAAATCAGAACATTAAGAATGGAAGGCTTGACCTTTCTGAGTGCAGTTACACAGATTATGAAAATTACCTTATCCGCATTCGCAGAGCGAAACCTCAATTTGGTGACCTGATACTCACAAGAGAAGCACCGATGGGTGATGTCTGTATAATTCCAAAGGCTTTGGTGTGTTGCGTTGGGCAACGACAAGTTCTGCTTCGACCAAATCCAAACAAAATTATTTCTCGCTTTTTATTGTATGCGATTCAGTCACCAGAAGTTCAACATGAAATTTCATGGAGTGAGGGCACCGGGTCTACGGTAAGCAATATCCGTATTCCAGTTTTAAAGAGCATAAAAATTCCTGTTTTTTCATTAAAAGAACAAATCGAGATTGCTTCCTTATTGGGTGCCCTCGACGACCGCATCACCCTCCTGCGCGAAACCAACGCCACCCTTGAAGCTATCGCCCAGGCACTGTTCAAATCCTGGTTCATCGATTTCGACCCTGTACATGCCAAACAACAGGGCCTTGCGCCTGAAGGCATGGATGAAGCCACTGCCGCTTTGTTCCCGGACAGCTTTGAAGAGTCGGAGTTGGGATTGATTCCGAAGGGGTGGAGGGTTGGAACGGTTGGAGAAATTTCGGGTTATCTGAACCGAGGTATCTCACCGAAATATATCGATGACGGTGGTGTATTGGTTGTCAACCAGAAATGCATTCGAGATTCAATTGTTGATTTTGAGAAGGCCAGAAGACACGATAACGCAAAGAAAAAAATTGATGGTAGAGAACTGATAGTTGGTGATGTACTGGTGAATTCAACTGGTGTCGGCACATTGGGTCGCGTAGCCCAGGTTCTTAATTTGGAAGAACCTGCCATTGTTGATTCTCATGTCACCGTTGTTCGTTCTGGTTCAAAAATGAGTTGGAACTATCTCGGTCTCGCGTTGATGAGAAAGCAGGAAGAAATTTCGGGCTTTGGGGAAGGAACGACCGGGCAAACTGAACTCAGTAGAGGCAAATTGAGTGGTATCAAAATCCTGGTTCCATCGTTATCCGTTTTGGAACAATTTGATTCTTTATCATTACCTCTGCGTCACGGTTTTGCTAATAATCTTCAGCTTTCCAAAACCCTTACCTCCCTCCGAGACACCCTGCTTCCCCGTCTCATCTCAGGTCAACTGCGCTTACCCGAAACTGCGGAGGCATCATGACCGAAGAGCAGTTGGAACGGGAGGTATTGGGTTGGTTGGGTGAGATTGGCTACACGCATCTTCACGGACCAGATTTGGCCCCGGATGGCAACTTCCCTGAACGGAAAGCTTATCGACAAATCCTCCTTATTGACCGTCTGCGCAGTGCCATTGCTCGTTTGAACCCCACCGTACCCTCCACAGCCCAAGAGGATGCCCTGAAGCAGGTGGTGAATCTCGGTTCTCCGGTACTGCTTTCGGCCAACCGGCTTTTTCATCAGATGTTGGTCGGTGGGGTTAAGGTGCAGTACCAGAAACACGGTGAAACACGAGGAGATTTCGTTCAACTTATTGATTGGACTCATCCCGCCAACAATGAGTGGTTGGCGGTCAATCAATACTCGGTCAAAGGTCCACGTCACACCCGTAGACCGGATATCGTGCTGTTCGTCAATGGTCTGCCCCTGGTGGTGTTGGAACTGAAAAATCCGGCGGATGAGGATGCCGATATTTGGAAGGCGTTTGACCAACTCCAGACCTACAAGGAACAAATTTCGGATTTGTTCCAGTACAATGAAATCCTTGTGATTTCAGATGGTAGTGAAGCTCGTATGGGTTCTTTGACCGCCAATGCGGAACGGTTCATGAGATGGCGTACCATCGATGGCACCACATTGGACCCTTTGGGTCAGTTCAACGAGTTGGAAACCCTTATCAGTGGGGTGTTGTCTCCCATCTATTTATTGGATTATATTCGCTATTTTGTACTTTTTGAAGATGATGGAACCCTGGTCAAAAAGATTGCCGGGTATCACCAGTTCCATGCGGTTCGGGCTGCCATTCAACAGGTGGTGGAGGTATCCCGACCTGGAGGAGAGAAGAAAGAAAAAGGTAAAGGGGGCGTGGTCTGGCATACCCAAGGAAGCGGCAAGAGCATCACCATGACCTGTTTTGCAGCGCGAGTGATGCAGGAAAAGGCGATGGAGAACCCGACCATCGTGGTCATCACCGACCGCAACGACCTTGACGGTCAACTGTTCGGTGTCTTTTCGTTGGCTCAGGATTTGTTGAGAGAGCAGCCGGTTCAGGCAACCACTCGTCAAGACCTCCGTTTGAAACTCAAGAATCGTGCTTCCGGTGGCATCCTCTTCACGACCATTCAGAAGTTCATGCCAGGGGAAGACGAAGACACCTTCCCGCTGCTCTCTGACCGTCACAACATCGTGGTTATCGCTGATGAAGCGCATCGCACTCAATACGGCTTTTCCGCCTCGTTGAAGGGGAAACCTGGTCAGGAGAAGTTCCAGGTAGGGTATGCGCAGCATCTGCGGGATGCTCTCCCCAATGCCACCTTCGTAGCCTTCACCGGAACCCCTGTATCGTCTGAAGATAAGGATACCCGTGCGGTCTTTGGAAATTACATCCATGTCTACGACATGCAGCAAGCCAAAGAGGATGGTGCTACGGTTGCCATTTACTTTGAATCAAGACTTGCAAAACTTGCAATCAAACCGGATGAAATGCCCAATATTGATGCTGAGGTGGATGAACTGGCTGAGGATGAAGAGGAGAGCCAGCAGAACAAACTTAAAACACGTTGGGCAGCTTTGGAGAAGGTGGTTGGAGCTGAACCCCGTATCACCAGCATTGCTACTGACCTGGTGGCCCACTTCGAGGAGAGAAACACAGCTCAAACGGGAAAAGCCATGGTAGTGGCGATGAGTCGGGAGATTTGTGTTCATCTCTATAATGAAATCATTAAGTTGCGTCCAGATTGGCATGATGTGGACCCGGAAAAAGGAGCCATCAAGATTGTCATGACCGGTTCAGCCAGTGACAAGGCACTTCTGCGACCTCATCTGTATGGTACACCGGTCAAAAAGAGATTGGAGAAGCGATTCAAAGACCCCAAAGACCCTCTCCGATTGGTGATTGTACGGGATATGTGGTTGACCGGGTTTGATGTACCTTGTCTCCATTCCTTGTACGTCGATAAACCCATGAAGAGTCACAATTTAATGCAAGCAATTGCTCGCGTTAATAGGGTCTTCAAAGACAAACAGGGCGGATTGGTGGTCGATTACATCGGCATCGCCAATGAGCTGCAAAGCGCCCTGAAGGAGTATACCAACAGCAGGGGCCGAGGACGGCCCACAGTGGATTCAACAGAAGCATTGGCGGTATTGTTGGAGAAGTTGGATATCATCCGGGGGATGCTGCACGGGTACGATTACAGCGACTTCCTTACTACCGGCCACAAAAGGTTGGCCGGAGCAGCCAATCACGTTTTGGAGCAAAAAGACGGTAAGAAGCGGTTCTCCGATGAAGCGTTGGCGATGAGCAAAGCATTCACTCTTTGCTGTACCCTGGATGAAGCAAAAGCGGTTCGAGAGGAGGTAGCGTTCTTTCAAGCGGTACGGGTTATCCTGACCAAACGGGACATCAGCCAGAAAAAACTTACCGATGAAGAAAAAGAGCTGGCTATCCGTCAAATCATCAATTCCGCTGTGGTATCCGAACAGGTTGTGGACATCTTCGATGCGGTGGGATTGGATAAACCCAACATCGGTATTCTCGATGACCAATTCCTTGCTGAGGTGCAAAATTTACCAGAGCGTAATCTGGCGGTGGAGCTGCTGGAGAGGCTCTTGAGCGGTGAAATCAAATCCCGGTTCTCCCGAAATCTCGTTCAAGGGAAAAAATTCTCGGAATTGATTGCCAACGTCATTAAGCGATATCAGAACCGGGCGATTGAAACCGCCCAGGTAATTGAAGAGCTGATTGAGATGGCTAAAAAGTTCAGAGAAGCTGCCCACCGAGAGGGGGAGCTTGGACTGACCGAAGATGAAATCCGATTCTACGACGCTCTTGCAGATAATGAATCTGCTGTACGGGAATTGGGTGATGAAACCCTTAAAAAGATTGCCCAGGAGCTGACAGCGAATCTCAGGAAGAATCTGACTGTAGATTGGTCTTCGAGGGAAAGCGTTCGGGCAACGCTGCGACTGATGGTGAAACGAATTCTTCGGAAGTACAAGTACCCACCAGACCAGCAAGATGCTGCGGTAGCGTTGGTGTTGCAACAAGCTCAGGCGTTGGGAGAGGAGTGGATAAGCGACTGAAATGAGCATTTTGGAAAGGTTTCTGTGAGAATTTCGTGGTCAATTTGTCAACACCTGAAAAAAACATCCTCACAGGAAGCTCTGTAGGGCGTTTTTAAGACCGGACCTTTATGTTGGTATTGCCAGAATAAAGCCACGCTAAAGAGCCTGTCGCAGAATGGGGTGAAAGCGTCTGAAATCTGGTAGAATGGTCGCCATCGATCACGCAGGATCAGGAGGAAGCGATGGCGGGATTTTTTCGCGAGCCGGATCGGCAACAGATGCATCTGTTGCCGGTGGACATGCTGGAGTGGGTGCCTGAGGATGATATTGCGCACCTGATTTTGGATGTCGTGGAGGGGATGGACCTGAGCCGCTTCAAAGGGCGATATCAGATAGGAGGGGTTGGCGCACCGGCATTGTCGCCCGGAATGATGTTGTCAGTGCTGATTTACGGCTACAGTCACGGGTACACATCGAGTCGGAAGCTGTGTCAGGCGACATGAGAAACTGACCCCCTGACGACACGAAGAATTGACCCCTCCT